>NZ_LZIZ01000166.1:0-44339 GCF_001666915.1 Mycobacterium sp. E3339
GGTGACACCGTCTGGATCCCCCCCCCCCACCACGACCGCGGCCGCCCCCGCACCAACATCTTCCACCACCCCGAAAAACTGCTCCGGGATGACGATGATGACGACGACGCGGCGTGATTACCCGGCCAGCGTCGCCCGGATGCACACGGTGACGTAGGGCAGCGCCAGCCCGGTCGAATTCGCCAGTGCCGGATGGGTGGCGAGCAACTCGCGCACCTGGTCCAGGGTCCTGGTGCGGACCTCGGTCGGTGAGGTGATGCAGTAGCTGCGCGATGCGACCAGGTCGATCAAGGCTTGGGGCGTAAGGTAATTCGTCCACTCGACCTGGTGGCGCTCCGGTGAGGTGAACGACTCGGACAGCGTGACGTCGAAGCGGCCGCGGTCACCGTCGGAGCCGATGATCTCGCCCAGCTCCCGCACCCAGCCCAGCCGCTCGTCGCGCGTGTTCCACACCAGACCCAGCCGGCCGCCCGGCCGCAACACGCGGGCCACCTCGGGAATGGCGCGTTCGGGATCCACCCAATGCCACGCCTGCGCCACCAGCACGACGTCGACGCTGTTGTCCGGCAACGGAATTCCCTCGGCGGTGCCCAGCAGCGCCCGGGTCTCCGGCAGCGAGCTGCGCAACACCTCCAGCATGTCGGGGATCGGGTCGACGGCCACCACGTCCAGCCCGCGTTCCACCAGCCGGGTGGTCAGCTTTCCGGTGCCGGCACCCAGGTCCAGCACCTGGCGCGCGCCGCGCGGCAGCAGCCAGTCGATCGCCTCCGGGGGATAAGAGGGGCGTCCCCGCTCATAGGCAGCAGCCGCCGAGCCGAACGACAAAGAGCGGTCCTGCCCGGAGCGCGTCACCGCCGGCACGCGCCTTCACTCTCAGCTAGGTCGAGCGTCTCGCGAATCAGCTCGCCGACCGCCTCGGACTCCACCAGGAAGCCGTCGTGCCCGCAGATGGACTCGACGACCTGCAGTCCGCTACAGCCCGGCAGCAGCTCGGCGAGCTCCTCCTGCAACCGCAGCGGATAAAGCCGGTCGGACGTGATGCCGCCGACCACCGCCGGCACCGGGCAACCGCGGAGCGCCTTGCGCACCCCTCCGCGGCCGCGGCCCACGTCATGGCTGTTCAGCGACTCGGTCAGGGCCACGTAGCTGCCTGCGTCGAAGCGGGCCAACAGCTTGTCGCCCTGATGCTCGAGGTAGCTCTGCACCGCGTAGCGGCTGTCCCCGCCGCCCTGCTTGTCGTTGCCGAAGCGGGTGTCGAGCTCCGCTTCGCCGCGATAGGTCAGGTGGGCGAAGCGGCGGGCGATGGCCAGGCCGGTGTCCGGTGTGCGGCCGGTGTCGTGGTAGTCGCCGCCCTGCCAGTCCGGGTCGGCCTTGATGGCCGCGATCTGCGTGGTCTGCGTGCCGATTTGGTCCGCGGTCGCGCGCGCGCCGACCGCCAGCAGCAGCCCCGCCCGCACCCGACTGGGGTGCCCGACCATCCATTCCAAAGCCCGTGCGCCGCCCATGGAACCACCAACAACCGCGGCGACCTCATTGATTCCCAGCGCGGCCAGCGCGGCGATGTCGGCCTCCACCTGGTCGCGCACGGTGATCATGGGAAACCTTGAGCCCCAGGGCTTTCCATCGCGGGCCAGCGAGCTGGGGCCGGTGGAGCCGCGGCAACCGCCCAGCACGTTGGTGGCGACGGCGCACCAGCGGTCGGTATCGATGGGCGCGCCCGGGCCGGCGACCCCGTCCCACCAGCCACCGGTGGGATGCCCCGGCCCGGCGGGACCGGTGATGTGCGAGTCACCGGTGAGCGCGTGCAGCACCACCACCACGTTGTCGCGGGTCGGCGACAGCTCGCCCCATCGCTGCACGGCGATGCACACATCGTCGATCACCGCGCCGCCCTCGGTCCTCAGCGAGCCGATGTGGACCAGGCCGATCTCGCCTTCGGCCGGCAGCGTCTGGGTTCCGACGTCGGAGATCGTCATGGCCGGCCCCTCAGAACGCCGCCACGGCTTGCGGGTCGGCCGCCTCGGCGCCGAACTTGCGCGCCGCGGCGAAGCCCAGCTCCAGGTCGGCCAGGATGTCGTCGATGCCCTCGATGCCGACGGCCAGCCGCACCAGGCCGGGCGTCACGCCGGTCGCCAGCTGCTCGGCGGCGCTCAGCTGGGCGTGCGTGGTCGACGCGGGGTGGATCACCAGCGATCGCACGTCGCCGATGTTGGCGACGTGGCTGTGCAGCTTGAGCGCGTTCACGAACGCCTTGCCGGCCTCGACGCCGCCAGCCAGCTCGAAGGCCAGCACCGCGCCGGTTCCCTTGGGCGCCAGCTTCTTCCCGCGCTCGTGCCACGGCGAACTGGGCAGCCCGGCGTAGTTCACCGACACAACGCCGTCGTGGCCCTCGAGGAATTCGGCGACCCGCTGCGCGTTGGCGACGTGGCGTTCCATCCGCAGGCTCAGCGTTTCGATGCCCTGGGCGACCAGGAAAGCGTTGAACGGGGAGGCGGCCGAACCCAGGTCGCGCAGCAGCTGCACGCGCGCCTTGAGCGCGTAGGCCGGCGGCCCGAGCTCGGCGAACACCACGCCGTGGTAGCTCGGGTCGGGTGTGGTGAATCCCGGGAAACGCCCCTGCGTCCAGTCGAAGGTGCCGCCGTCGACGATGACGCCGGCGATCGCCGAGCCGTGCCCGCCCAGGTACTTGGTGGCCGAGTGCACCACGACGTCGGCGCCGTGCTCGAACGGCCGGATCAGGTAGGGCGTGGCGATGGTGTTGTCGACGATCAGCGGTATCCCGTTGGCGTGGGCGACGCCGGCGACCCCGGGGATGTCCAGCAGGTCGATCTGCGGGTTGGAGATGGTCTCGCCGAAGAACGCCTTGGTGTTCGGGCGCACCGCGGCCTGCCAGGAATCCAGGTCGTCGGGGTCGTCGACGAAGCTGACCTCGATGCCGAGCTTGGCCAGCGAGTAGTGGAACAGGTTGTAGGTGCCGCCGTAGAGCCGCGGGCTGGACACGATGTGATCCCCGGCACACGCGAGGTTGAGTATGGCGAAGGTCTCAGCGGCCTGCCCGGAGCTGAGGAACAGCGCTGCCACGCCGCCCTCGAGCGCGGCGATCCGCTGCTCGACGACGTCGGTGGTGGGGTTGCCGATCCGGGTGTAGATGTTGCCCGGCACCTCCAGCCCGAACAGGGCGGCGGCGTGCGAGGTGTCGTCGAACGTGTACGACGTGGTCTGGTAGATCGGCAGGGCGCGGGCGTTGGTGGCCGGGTCCGGCCGCTGGCCCGCGTGCACCTGCTTGGTGTCGAACGACCAGTGGGCGCTCGGATCGGTGTCGTCGCTGTTGGTGGCATCGCTCATGGAAGCTTCCCTGTCTGGCTCAGGGGCCCGTCATGGCGGACCCGCGCTTGCCGGATAGCCGGTGCTTGGCTACTCAACCTGGTCATCACCCGGGGCACCCCACCGCGGTTGGAGGGTTGCCGGCCAGCAAGCCGGGGCTTGATGCTGGCGCTCATGACCAATACGGAGACTATCTTACTGTGCCGACTGTGTGCCAATGGCAGGTCGACACCTGCCCAAACGCCCTTGATAACGTGGCAGGAAGAACGCTGAGCCCCCCAGAGATCTGACCGAATATTCGAAGATTTTCCACGCCGGGAGAGGGACCGTGAGCGCCGAACAGCCGACCGTCATCTACACACTGACCGACGAGGCGCCGTTGCTGGCGACCTACGGGTTCCTGCCGATCGTGCGCGCGTTCGCCGAGCCGGCGGGCATCGAGATCAAGACGAGCGACATCTCCGTGGCCGCGCGCATCCTGGCCGAATTCCCCGACGACCTGACCGAGGAGCAGCGGGTCGGCGACAACCTGGGCGAGTTGGGCAAGCTGACGCAGCTGCCCGACACCAACATCATCAAGCTGCCGAACATCAGCGCCTCGGTGCCCCAGCTGGTCGCCGCCGTCAAGGAGCTGCAGGGCAAGGGCTTCAAGATTCCGGACTTTCCGCAGAGCCCGAAGACCGACGAGGACAGGGAAATCCGCGCCCGCTACGGCAAATGCCTGGGCAGCGCGGTCAACCCGGTACTGCGACAAGGCAACTCGGACCGGCGCGCGCCGAAGGCCGTCAAGGAGTACGCCCGCAGGCACCCGCACAGCATGGGGGAGTGGTCGCCGGCGTCGCGCACCCACGTCGCGACCATGCGCAAGGGCGACTTCTACCACGGCGAGAAGTCGATGACGCTGGACCGCGCGCGCAACGTGAAGATGGTGCTGGAAACCAAGAGTGGCAAGACCCTCGAGCTCAAAGACAAGGTCGAGCTGCGCGAGGGCGACGTCATCGACAGCATGTTCATGAGCAAGAAGGCGCTGGTCGAGTTCTACGAAGAGCAGATGGAGGACGCCTACGAGACCGGCGTGATGTTCTCACTGCACGTCAAGGCGACCATGATGAAGGTCTCGCATCCCATCGTCTTCGGCCACGCCGTGAAGGTCTATTACAAGGACGCCTTCGCCAAGCACCAGGAGCTGTTCGACGAGCTCGGCGTCGACGTCAACAACGGACTGGTCGACCTCTACAACAAGATCGAGTCGCTGCCCGCCTCGCTGCACGAGGAGATCATCCGCGACCTGCACGCCTGCCACGAACACCGCCCCGAGCTGGCCATGGTCGATTCGGCCAAGGGCATCACCAACTTTCACTCGCCCAGCGATGTGATCGTGGACGCGTCGATGCCGGCGATGATCCGGGCGGGCGGCAAGATGTGGGGCGCCGACGGGCGGCAGAAGGACACCAAGGCCGTCAACCCCGAGTCGACCTTTTCGCGGATCTACCAGGAGATCATCAACTTCTGCAAGACCCACGGGCAGTTCGACCCGACGACCATGGGGACCGTGCCCAACGTCGGCCTGATGGCGCAGCAGGCCGAGGAGTACGGCTCGCACGACAAGACGTTCGAAATCCCCGAGGACGGGGTCGCCAACATCGTCGACATTGACAGCGGCGAGGTGCTGCTGACCCAGAACGTCGAGGAGGGCGACATCTGGCGGATGCCGATCGTCACCGACGAGGCGATCCGCGACTGGGTCAAGCTGGCCGTCACGCGGGCGCGCAACTCGGGCATGACGGTGGTGTTCTGGCTGGACACCGAGCGGCCGCACGAGGTCGAGCTGCGCAAGAAGGTCAAGGCGTATCTGAAGGAACACGACACCGAGGGCCTGGACATCAACATCATGCCGCAGGTGTGGGCCATGCGGTACACGATCGAGCGCGCGATCCGCGGCCAGGACACCATCGCCGCGACCGGAAACATCCTGCGCGACTACCTCACCGACCTGTTCCCGATTCTCGAGCTGGGCACCAGCGCCAAGATGCTGTCCATCGTGCCGCTGATGTCCGGCGGCGGCATGTACGAAACCGGGGCGGGCGGTTCGGCGCCCAAGCACGTGCACCAGCTCCTCGAGGAGAACCACCTGCGCTGGGATTCCCTCGGCGAATTCCTCGCTCTCGGAGCATGTTTCGAGGACATCGGCATCAAGACGGACAACGAGCGCGCCAAGATCCTGGGCAAGACGCTGGACGCCGCGATCGGCAAGCTGCTGGAGAACAACAAGAGTCCGTCGCGCAAGGCCGGCGAACTCGACAACCGCGGCAGCCAGTTCTACCTGGCGCTGTACTGGGCGCAGGAACTCGCGCAATCCGACGACGAGGAGCTTTCCAAGCACTTCGCCGCGCTGGCCGAGTCGCTGGGCGAGAACGAGGACACCATCGTCGGCGAGCTGGCCGAGGCGCAGGGCGAGACGGTGGACATCGGTGGCTACTACTACCCGGACAGCGAGAAGACGACCGCCGTGATGCGGCCGAGCAAGACGTTCAACGAAGCGCTGACAGCCTCGCAAGGTTCGTAAGGTCCGAAGATGTCAGGCGACCGCAAGATCAAAGTCCGGGGGCCGGTCGTCGAGCTCGACGGTGACGAGATGACCCGCGTCATCTGGAAACTGATCAAGGAGATGCTGATACTGCCGCATCTCGACGTCAACCTCGAGTACTACGACCTCGGCATCGAAAACCGCGACCGCACCAACGACCAGGTGACCATCGACGCCGCGTACGCCATCAAGAGACACGGGGTAGGCGTCAAGTGCGCCACCATCACCCCCGACGAGGCCCGCGTCCAAGAATTCAACCTGAAGAAGATGTGGCTCTCACCCAACGGCACCATCCGAAACATTCTGGGCGGCACCATCTTCCGCGAGCCGATCGTCATCTCGAACGTCCCCCGGCTGGTTCCCGGCTGGACCAAGCCGATCGTCATCGGGCGCCACGCGTTCGGTGACCAGTATCGGTCGACCAACTTCAAGATCGACAAGCCGGGCACCGTGGCGATCACGTTCACCCCGTCCGACGGCAGCGAGCCGATCGTGCACGAGATGGTGGACATCCCCGACGACGGCGGCGTCGTGATGGGGATGTACAACTTCAAGGACTCCATCGGGGATTTCGCGCGCGCGTCGTTCAAGTACGGCCTCAACGCCAAATGGCCGGTGTACCTGTCCACCAAGAACACGATCCTCAAGGCCTACGACGGCATGTTCAAGGACGAGTTCCAGCGCATCTACGACGAGGAATTCAAGGACAAGTTCGAGGCCGAGGGGCTCACCTACGAGCACCGGCTCATCGACGACATGGTCGCCGCGTGCCTGAAGTGGGAGGGCGGCTACGTGTGGGCGTGCAAGAACTACGACGGCGACGTCCAGTCCGACCTCGTCGCCCAGGGCTACGGCTCGCTGGGGCTGATGACGTCCGTGCTGATGACCGCCGACGGCAAGACGGTGGAGGCCGAGGCCGCGCACGGCACCGTCACCCGGCACTTCCGGCAGTACCGGGCCGGCAAGCCGACCTCGACCAATCCGATCGCCTCGATCTTCGCCTGGACGCGCGGGCTGGCCCACCGCGGCAAGCTCGACGGCACCCCGGGGGTGATCGAGTTCGCGCAGAGGCTGGAGGACGTGGTCGTCGGGACGGTCGAGAGCGGGAAGATGACCAAGGACCTGGCCATGCTCGTCGGCCCCGACCAGGAATGGCAGCAGAGCGAGGAGTTCCTCAACTCGATCGCCGAAAACCTGGAAAAGGAGCTGGCTAACTAGCCGAGGGGTTCGCGCGGCGCCGCGCCGGGTCGACGCATTCGTCGAGGAAGCCGATGATCACGTCGGTGACGCGCTCGGGCGCCTCGAACATCGGGATGTGGCCCACGCCGTCGAGCTCGGTGACCTGGTGGTCGTCGGGCAAATGGGTGGTGAAATGCCGGCTGAACCTGGGGGCGGGCACGATCCGGTCCTTCTCGCAGATCACCAGGTGCGCCGGGACGGCGTTCTCGGCCAGCTCCCGCAGTCCGTGCAGCAGCAGCGACTTGACCAGCAGCTGGAAGTAGGCCGGGCAGTGCGCGACGTCGTCGATGCAGCCCAGCAGTTGCTCGTGGCTGACCCCGTCGGGCGTCGCGCTGATCGCGTAGGTGGCCAGGTGGCGGCTGAACGGCAGCCCCATCACCCGCGGGCCGAACAGCGCGGCCAATATCAGCAGCGGAATGCCCAGGATGAACTTGGCGATCACCTCGAACTTGGCCGGGCTCCATCGGGTCCATCCGCCGGCCGGGGCGATGCCCATCACGCTGCGCGCGCGCCCGCGCCGCTCCAGCTCGAACGCGACCCAACCGCCCAGCGAGTTGCCCACGATGTGCGCGGTCTTCCAGCCCAGCTCGTCCATCTGGCGCTCCACGTGGTCGGCGAGCACCGCCGAGGACAAGAACCAGGTCCCCGCGGGCGGGCCGCCGTTGTGGCCGGCCATCGTCGGGGCGAACACCTCGTAGCGCCCGGTGTCGGCCAGCCGCTGGGCGACGTCCTGCCAAACCGCCTGGGACAGCAGGAACGGGTGCAGCAACAGGACCGGCTCTCCAGAACCCAGGTGAATCGGTGGCCGCGTCCCCGCGCTGCTGTTCGTGCTGCTCCCCATAGCCCCGACACTAAAGGCGGTACCGCCGGTACCGCAAGCGAGTGTGACCCGCGGCGCGATCGCCTGGGGGCCCGCTCGCTCGCGAGTGTGCGGCTGGCCGCACACTCGGCGGCGAGGATGAAGCTAGCCGCACACTCGGCGGTGGCGCATGCCCGGCACGGCCCGCGTGAAAAGATCGGTGCATCATGAGCACCCGATCCGGCCGGATCTTCTCCGGCGTGCAGCCCACCTCCAATTCGCTCCACCTGGGGAACGCGTTGGGTGCCATCACCCAATGGGTCGGGCTGCAGGACGATCACGACTGCTTCTTCTGCGTGGTCGACCTGCACGCCATCACCATCCCGCAGGATCCCGAGGCGCTGCGCCGCCGCACCCTGGTCACGGCCGCCCAGTACCTGGCGTTGGGCATCGACCCGGCCCGCAGCACGGTCTTCGTGCAGAGCCACGTGCCCGCCCACTCCCAGCTGGCCTGGGTGCTGGGCTGCTTCACCGGCTTCGGGCAGGCCTCGCGGATGACGCAGTTCAAGGACAAGTCGGCCCGCCAGGGCGGCGACTCCACCACCGTCGGCCTGTTCACCTATCCGGTGTTGCAGGCCGCCGACGTGCTGGCCTACGACACCGAGCTGGTGCCGGTGGGCGAGGACCAGCGCCAGCACCTCGAACTGGCGCGCGACGTGGCGCAGCGGTTCAACAGCCGGTTCCCCGACACGTTCGTGGTCCCCGACGTGATGATCCCCAAGGTGACCGCGAAGATCTACGACCTGCAAGACCCCACGTCGAAGATGAGCAAATCCGCGGCCACCGACGCGGGCCTGATCAACCTGCTCGACGATCCCGCCGCGTCGGCGAAGAAGATCCGCTCGGCGGTGACCGACAGCGAGCGCGAGATCCGCTTCGACACCGACGCCAAGCCGGGGGTGTCCAACCTGCTGAGCATCCAGTCGGCGGTCACCGGCGCCGCGATCGACACGCTCGTGGAGGGTTATGCCGGACGGGGTTACGGGGATCTGAAGAAGGACACCGCCGAGGCCGTCGTCGAGTTCGTCAGCCCCATCAAGGCCCGCGTCGACGAATTGCTGGCCGATTCAGCCGAATTGGAGTCGGTGCTCACGGCGGGCGCGGAGCGCGCCGAGGACGTCGCCGGGAAAACCGTTCGGCGGGTCTACGATCGGTTAGGTTTCCTTCCGCAACGGGGATGAGTCGCACATGGGCGAGCCGGCCAAGCCGAGTGTCCTCGATCGGCTGCGGGCCCGGCACGGCTGGCTCGACCACGTCCTGCGCGCCTTTTTTCACTTCCGGAACTGCAACGGCAATCTGCTCGCGGCCGGCCTCACCTACTACACGCTGATCGCGCTAATTCCCTTGCTGATGGTCGGTTTCGCGCTGGGTAGCTTCGGATTGTCGCATCATCCCGAGCGATTGGACACAATCGACAACCACGTCCGGTCCTGGGTGTCCCCCGAGTTGGGGCAGCATCTGGTCAACTTGATCCATTCGGCGGTCGCGGCCCGCACGTCCGTCGGTGTGATCGGGTTGGTCGTCGCGGCCTGGCTGGGCCAGACGTGGATGTATCGCCTCCGGGAGGCGCTGGGCCGAATCTGGGATCACCCAATGGACTCCGTGGGTTTCGTGCGGACGATACTGTCCGATCTGGCCGCCGTGGTGGGCACGTTCGCGGTGATCGTGGTCAGCATGGGGCTGTCCGCACTGGGTCACCAGAAACCGTTGCGAGCGGCGTTGAAACTGCTTGGGCTGCCGGAACTCTCGGTGTTCCATTGGGTCTTTCGGGTCGTTTCGGTGTTGACGGCGTTCGTGGTGTCGTGGGTGGTGTTCAGCTGGGTGATCGTGCGATTGCCGCGCGAGTCGGTTGGCGTCGTCACGTCGATGGAGGCCGGCTTGATCGCGGCCGCCGGTTTCGAGTTGTTCAAGCTGTTGGGATCGCTCTACCTGAAATTCGTGCTGCGCAGCGCCGCCGGCGCCACCTTCGGCCCGGTGCTGGGTCTGTTGGCGTTCGCGTACGTCACCTGGCTCTTGGTGCTGTACAGCACCGCCTGGGCCGCGACGGCGCGGGACGGCCCACGGGCCCGGCAGGCAGGTGAAGTCCCCTCATGACCGAAGCTGCCAAGCCCGGAATTCTCGATCGGCTGCGGGCCCGGCACGGCTGGCTCGACCACGTCCTGCGCGCCTACCGGCGCTTCGACGACCGCAGCGGCGGATTCTTCGCCGCCGGCCTCACCTACTACACGATCTTCGCGTTATTTCCCTTGCTGATGGTCGGTTTCGCGGCCTTCGGGTTCGTGCTGGCGCGCCGGCCCGAGCTGCTGAAAACGATCGACGACCACATCCGGTCGCAGGTGACCGGTGCGCTGGGGGATCAGCTGCTGGACCTGATGAACTCGGCGATCGCCGCGCGGACGTCGGTGGGTGTCATCGGCCTGGCCACCGCGGTGTGGGCGGGGCTGGGCTGGATATCGCATCTGCGCCAGGCCTTGACCGAGATGTGGTGGGACGAGCGGATCGAGTCGCCGGGTTTCGTGCACAACAAGCTCTCCGATCTGTTGGCGATGCTGGGCACGTTCGCGGTGATCATGGCCACCGTCGGTCTGACCACGCTCGGTCATGACGCGCCGCTTGCCGCGCTGCTGAGATGGCTTGGCGTGCCGCAGCTTTCGGTGTTCGACTGGTTCTTCTGGCTGTTGTCGATCGTGATCTCGACGGCCGTGTCCTGGCTGCTGTTCACCTGGATGATCGCGCGCCTGCCCCGCGAGAAGGTCAGCCTGAGCGCTTCGATGCGGGCCGCGCTGATGGCGGCGGTCGGGTTCGAAGTGTTCAAACAGGTGGGGTCCGTCTATCTGCGGGTGGTGCTGCGCAGCCCGGCGGGCGCCACCTTCGGCCCGGTGCTGGGTCTGATGGTGTTCGCGTACATCACCGCCTATCTCGTGCTCTTCTGCACGGCGTGGGCCGCGACGGCGTCCGATCACCCGCGCGCGCGTCACGTCCCCCCGCCGCCGCCGGCGATCATCGCGCCGCGCGTGCAGCCCGACGAGGGGATCGGCACGCGGCAGACGCTGACCGCGATGGCGATGGGAGCCCTTGGGGCGCTGACCCTTTCCCGTATCATCCGGCGGCTGCGCTAGCCGCCCACCCGCCAACGCCCGGCCACCATGACCGCGGCCACCCGCAGATCGCGATCCAGCACAACGAGATTGGCGGCGTAGCCGGCGCGCAGGCTGCCCACCCCTCGCAGGCCGAGGGCGCGCGCGGGCGTCGCCGAGGTCGTCTGCGCGGCGGCGGCCAGTCCCGCTCCAGCGTGCACGTTGCGGAAGAGTTGGTCCATGGTGGCGGTGCTGCCCGCGATCGTCGGCGTGCCGCGCACCCGCGCCACTCCGGACGCGACGTCGACGTCCACCGCGCCGATGCGAAACGCCCCGTCGCCGCGGCCGGCGGCGGAGATGGCGTCGGTGACGGCGGCGACCCGCCCCGGCCCGGCGTCCTCGACCACCGCCCGCACGACGGCCGGGTGCACGTGCACGCCGTCGGCGATCACCTCCACGGTGACCGCGGGATGGCGGAGCAGGGCGAGCGCCGGGCCGGGCTCGCGATGGTGCAGCGGCGGCATCGCGTTGAACAGGTGGGTGCCGACCGTGGCGCCCAGGCCGATGGCGCGTTCGGCCTGCTCGTAGGTGCAGTCCGTGTGCCCCAGTGCCACAACGACTCCGGCATCGAGGAAGCGCCGGATCGCGTCGTCGGCCCCGGGCAGCTCGGGCGCCAGGGTGACCATCCGGATCGCGCCGCCGCCGGCGCCCAGCAGGGCGTCGATCTCGGCCGGGTCCGGGTCGCGCATGAGGGCCGGGTCGTGCGCCCCGCACCGGGCCCGGCTCAGCCACGGCCCCTCCAGGTGAATGCCCGCGACGACGCCGTCGCGGGTGGCTTCGGCCAGCGCGCGCACCCCGGTCAGCAACTCCTCGGGCGAGGCGGTCACCAGGCTGGCGAGCGTCGTCGTGGTGCCGTGCCGCGCGTGAAAGTCCGCGGCCGCGCGGGCGCCGCCGTCGGTGTAGGACGACCCGCCGCCGCCGTGCACGTGCATGTCGACGAAACCGGGCACCACGATGCCGTCGGGAAAGTCGGCGTCGGGCGGGCGGGGCGGGGCGCCCGCGGCGCAGGCCCGAATCCGTTCGCCGTCCGTCTCGAGCCAGCCCGGCCCGCTGACGGTCCCGTCGAGCACCGCGGTGCCCGCGGCGATCACGACCATCGGCCGCCGTTCTCCCAGAAGTGCCGGATCTCCTCGAGCTGGCGCCCCTTGGTCTCCGGCGCGTACCGGTACACGACGACGAACGCGACCACCGCCAGCGCCGCGAACACCGCGAAAGTCCCCGCGCCGCCGAGGGAATGGAGCAGGGTGAGGAACACCGCGGCGATGATCGCATTGGCCACCAGGTTGGAGGTGAGCATCGTGCTCGACCCGATGGACCGCAGCCGCGACGGGAAGCTCTCGCTGGCGTACACCCAGCCCAGCGAGCCGAACCCCATGGTGTAGCCGAAGATGAACAACACGATGCCGGCGAATCCGAGCACCGCGCCGCCGATGCCGCGCCCGAACACACCCATCAACACGACGTCGGCGGCGATCATCATGGCGATGCCGGACAGCAGCACCGGGCGCCGGACGACCCGGTCGACGAGCAGCAGCGCGGCGCCCACGGCCGCCAGCCCGGCGACCTGGACCACGGCCGGCAGCGCCAGCAGCGCGAAGTTGCCGGTGAAGCCCATCGCCTCGAATATCCTTGGGCTGTAATAGATGATCGCGTTGATGCCGGTGATCTGGATCAAGAAGCCGAGCGTGACGACGAAGGCGGTGGCGCGCGCGTACGGCGGTCGCAGCATTTCCGACCAGCCGCCGCCCCCTTCGCTCAGGGCGTCACCGATCTCGGCGAGCTCCTCCTCGACCCGGGCGGTGGGCTCCACGCGCAGCAGCGCCCGCCGCGCCTCGTCGGGCCGGCCCTTGAGGACGTACCATCGCGCCGTGTCCGGCGCTCGAATCAGCAACGGCAGCAACAACATTGCCGGCACCGTGGCCAGCCCCAGCATCCAGCGCCAGCTGTGGGTGCCGGCCAGCAGATAACCGGAGAGGTAGCCGACGATGAGCCCGCTGACGATAGCCAGCTGATAGGCCGTCAGCAGCGAGCCGCGCACCGCCGTCGGAGCCGATTCCGCGATGTAGACGGGCACGACCACCACCGCCACGCCCAGGGTCAGCCCGAGCAGGAGCCGCGCCGTCAGCAGCATCGGGAATGACACCGACAGGGCGCCCAGCAACGCGAACCCCGCGTAGGCGGCCAGGAGCAGCACCACCGACTTCTGCCGCCCGATCGCGTTGGCGAGCTTGCCCGCGCCGAGCGCCCCGACGATCTGGCCGATGACCACCATCGTCGTCAGCAGTTCCTGCTGGCGGGTGGACAGCCCGAAGTCCTCGGTGACGTACAGCTGCGCCCCGGCGATGATGGACAGGTCGTAGCCGTAGATGACGCCGATACTGGCGGCGGTCAGGCCAATGCGTGCACCGCTCAGCCGGCCGGCTTCAGTCATCTGGGTGAGTGTAGTGACGCCCCGCGGCGAGGGCGTTGTCCCCCGATCGGGGGACACACAATTCCACCCCCGGTGTCCGATCGGCGGATGTATCCCACTCTTCACCGGACCTACATTCATTTGTTATGTCCGTCACGTTGTTGCCCACCGCCCCGGCGCAGAAAAGCCCGTTCGGCCGGCTGCTGTCCCAGGGCACGCTGTACACCGCCGGGATGCAACTGAGCAATTGCGCCGTCGTGCTGCCCGTGATCTGCGCGCACCAGGGCCTCAGCTGGGCGGCCGGGCTGATCTTTCCGGCGTACGGGATGGGCGCGCTGACGGGCAATTCGATCTCGCCGGCGGTCCTGGCACGGTCCGGGCGGGCGCGCCACCTGCTGCTGGCGGCGGTCGGGGCGACGGCGGCCTCGATGCTTCTGCTTGACGCCTTGATTCCCTGGACGGGCATGTTGACCGCCGCGGTGTTTCTGCTGACGTGCGTGGTCAGCGGGGTGGTCGTCGGGATCGGCACCGTCGGCTACCCCGACCTGGTGTCCAACAAGCTGGCGGCGGCGCGGCGCGGCGAGCTGCTGCTGATCCAGGGGGCCATCGGTTCGGTGCTGGCCACCGGCGTCACGCTGTTGGTCGTGCCGGTGCTGGCCCACGGCAACCAGATGGCGTATCGCCGCGACCTGCTGTGGCTGGGCGCCATCGGCCTGGCCGCGTCGGCCGTCGCGGCGCTTTTCGTCGGCCCGATGCGGTCCGCCTCGATCACCACCCGGATGTCCGTGCGGGACACCTACCGGCAGGGCTTCGCGGTGGCCCGGTCCCAGCCGTGGTTCCGCCGCTACGTGCTGACCTACCTGCTGTTCGCCCCCGTCAACCTGGGCACCTTCTTCTACACCCTGCGCGCCGCCCACCACCATGGCAGCCTGCAGGTGCTGATCGTCCTGTCCAGCATCAGCCTCGTTATCGGCTCCACGCTGTGGCGCAAGCTGTACCGCGTGTTCGGCGTGCGGGGCATGCTGCTGGGCAGCGCCCTGCTGAGCGTCGCCGCCGTCGTGCTGTGCATCGGGGCCGAGTCGAGCGGCCAGTGGACCCACGCGTGGGCGTACGGCACGGCGTTCTTCATGGCGACGGTGGCCGCCCAGGCCATCTTCCCCTCGGGCGTCTCGTGGATCAGCGTCCTCGCCGCCGAAGAGCACCGCGGGACGCTGATCGGGTTCGCCTCGACGGTGTTCAACGTCGCGACCGCGGTGCTGGGGGCCGCGCTCGGCGCGATCGCCCAGATGCGCGGCACGGTGTGGCCGGACGTCTTCCTGCTGATACTGACCATCGCGGCCGCCATCGCGGCGCTGGGTGCGCCCGCGCCGGAGAAGCGGCGGGCGGTCGAGCTTCGGGTCGCCGGCCCGGACCGCTCGGCGGTGGCGCCGGCGCCCTGCCTGCAGGCGGCCTAGGGCCGCATCGGCTCCGGCGCTTTCTCGGGCGGCGGCGGCAGCAGCAGCGCGCGCACCAGCCGGCGGGGTCCGGAGGATCGCAGCATCCGGCTGGCCGGTCGGGGGCGCACGCGTTGCGGCCACCAGAACCACCGCCCGAGCAACGCGGCGATGGACGGCGTCATGAACGCGCGGACGATCAGCGTGTCGAACAGCAGGCCCAGGCCGATGGTGGTGCCGATCTGACCGATGATCCGCAGATCGCTGAACAGGAACAGCGACATCGTCACCGCGAACACCAGCCCGGCGGCGGTCACCACCCCGCCGGTGCCGGCCATCGCGCGGATGATGCCGGTGTTCAGGCCGGCGCCGATCTCCTCTTTCAGCCGCGAAATCAGCAGCAGGTTGTAGTCCGATCCCACCGCCAGCAGCAGGATCAGCGACATCGCCAACACCAGCCAATACAGGTCGATGCCGAGAAGGTCCTGCCAGACAAGGACGGACAGGCCGAACGAGGAGCCCAGCGACAGCAGCACGGTCCCCACGATCACGGCGGCGGCGATCAGGCTCCGGGTGACGATCATCATGATGATCAAGATCAGGCTGATCGCCGCCACCCCGGCGATCAGCAGATCGTAGAAGGCGCCCTCCTGGATGTCCCGGTACGTCGACGCCGTGCCGCCCATCGAGATCGCGGCGCCCTGCAGCGGTGTTCCCTTGATGGCCTCCTTGGCCGCCTGCTGAATCGGCTCAACGCGGGAAATCCCCTCGGGGGTCGACGGGTCGCCGTCCAGGCCGATGATGAAGCGGGCCGCCTTGCCGTCCGGCGACACGAACATCTTCAGGCCCCGCTTGAAATCCGGGTTGTCGAACGCCGATTGGGGCAGATAGAACGAATCGTCGACGTTGGCGGCGTCGAATACCCGGCCCATCGCGCCGGGGTCCTTGCTGTTCATCTCCTGCTCTTTGTAGAGCGAGACGAGCGTGCCGTGCCAGACCACCAGCATGTCCCGCATGATCGTCATCGTCGAAATCATCGGCAGCATCTGCGCGCGCATTTCGGGCAGCAGCTTGGTGAGCACATCCAGATCCTTGGCGAGGAATTGCAGCTTCTGGCTCAGCTGGTCGACGTTGTCGAACGTGTCGAATACCGACCTGATCGCCCAGCACACCGGGATGTCGAAACAGTGTCTCTCCCAATAGAAATAGCTGCCGATCGGTCGAAGGAAATCCGAGAGGTCCGCGAGGTGATCCCTGATCGTGTCGGTGGTGGCCGACATGTCATGGGTGAGGTGATCCATGTCGACGGTGTTGTCGACGATCTGGCCCATCAGCTCGTACATGTGCTTCATCGTTGCGATCGACACGTCCATGGCCTGCTGCTGCACCACCATGTCGTCCAATCGGTCCTTCATGAATCCCATGTTTTCGGCATTCGCGACGCTCTGCATGCTGATGATGAATGGAATCGAGGTGTGCTTGAGCGACGTTCCCAGGGGCCGGGTAATCGATTTCACCTGCGCGATGCCGGGGCTGTGAAAAATGGTCTTCGCGATCTTGTCCAACACCAGCATGTCAACCGGCGTGCGCATGTCGTGATCGGTCTCGACCAACAGCACGTCCGGGTTCAGCAGGGCCTGCGAGAAGTGCCGGCCCGCGGCCCTGTCGCCGACCAGGGACGGCATGCTCGCCGGCATGAACCCGCGCAGATCGTAGGTGGTCCGGTAGCTCGGCAACGCCAGCAGGCCGATGAACGCCACCGCGCAGGTCGCCGCGAGAACGGGGCCGGGCCAACGAACGATGGCCGTGCCCACCCGGCGCCACCGCCGAGTGGCCATCCGCCGCTTGGGGTCGAAGAACGCGAAGAAGCTGGCGACGGTCAGCACCGCCGGCCCGAGCGTCAGCGCGGCGAGGACCGCGACCAGCATGCCCACCGCGCACGGCGGGCCGAGCGACTTGAAGTACGGCAGCCGGGCGAAGCTGAGACAAGCCATGGCGCCGGCGATCGTCAGGCCGGAGCCCAGGATCACGTGGGCGGTCCCGTGAAACATGGCGAAGAAGGCGGATTCTCGATCCCTGCCCTCGTAGCGCGCCTCGTGGTAGCGGCCGAGCATGAAGATCGCGTAGTCGGTGCAGGCCGCGATGGCCAGCAGGGTGAGCAGGTTGGTGGCGAAGGTCGAAAGGCCGAAGACGTTGTGGGCAACCAGAAAACTGACCACTCCGCGAATGGCCCCCAGCTCGATCCCGACCATGAGCAGGACGAGGATCATGGTGACCACGGACCGGTAGATGAAGAGCAGCATGGCCGCGATCACCACCCCGGTGATCAGGGTGACCCTCATGATGCTTTTGTCGCCGGCCTCCGATTCGTCGGCGATCATCGCCGTCGCTCCGGTCACGTAGGCCTTGAGGCCGGGCGGCCGGGGCGTGGTGTCCACGATATGGCGCACGGCGTAAACCGAGTTGTACGCGGCGGTTTCGCTCTTGCCGGCGAGATACACCACGACGTAAGCGGCCTTGTCGTCGGGGCTTTGGGATCCCCCCGCGGTCAGCGGATCGCTCCAGAAGTCCTGGATGTGCGCCACGTGTTTGGTGTCGGCCGAAAGGCGTTGCAGCAGAGCGTTATAGAACCGGTGGGCGTCGTCGCCCAGGGGTTTGCTGTCTTCCAGCACGATGGTGGCCACGTTGTCGGATCCGGTTTCCCCGAACACCCGGCCGACGCGCTTGAGCGCCTGAATCGACGCGCCGCCCGCGGGGCTCATCGAAACCGAATGCGCTTTGCCGACCGCTTCCAGTTGGGGGATGGCGAGGTTGAGAATTGCGGTGAGCGCCAGCCATAACAGGACGATGGGCACCGCGAACCGGCGGATCAATTGTGGCATTAAAGGCGGACGGGAAGCGGGGGCCGTTTCGCTCATCCGGCGTTCACCTGGCAGAAGGTCAGGGCTTTCGGGCCCGTCTCGGATCTTTCGTCCTCGGTCTTTCCGTTCACCTTGATTCGGCACCCGATCTCGCTGCCGCTGCTTTGAGCCAATAGGTTGACCGTGACGGAAGTCAGCGTCGTCGTCAGCGTTTCCGACCAAGGCAGCGGAATGTTTTCCAGCCGTTGCACGCGCGCGTCGGGATCCAAATAGGCGATTCTCGCGGTGGGGGCGGGACCGAAGACTTCGTACGTCACGTGTTTCGGGTCGAACAACGGATCTTCGAGGTCGGCCTTGACCCTCACGGTCGGGTGTCCGTGGACGCCGAACATGCTGTGCAGGCGGTAAATACCGAACGCCGCGACACAAACGATGGTGATGACGGCCAGCAACAACCACATTCGCTTGACGACTCGGGTAACCGAAATCATTTTTACCCCCGTGCTTGGTCACCGGGTCGCAATAACAATTCGATGTTTTGTTGCGTTAGCGAGTTAGAGGCTACCGGCGACGCGCTAAATCATCGGGGCTTTCGGCTAATCGTTATGTGGCGCCGCCGGTCCGCAGCCGATCGCGCAGCAGCTCGATAACGCGCTCGGGGTCGTCGGGGCTGATGCACGGCCGCACCTGGCGCCCGAGCTCGAGCACAAGGAGCGTTTGCTTGCGGCCCCGCCGGACGTCCAGCGGGAACCAGTAGCGCGGGTCGCCCGCTCCCCAGATCCGGCCCTTGCCGCTGTTCCAGGTCATCTGCTCGGTCTTGACGCCCTGGATCTTGCTGTAGGGGATCCGCTTCGGGGTGGCCAATGGGAAGTAGTAGCGGCGGATAGTGATTCCGTCCTCGTCGAGCCGGAGGCCGGAGTCCTCATACAAGGCTTCGCTCATCCGCAAGACGGTGCCACAGCAAACTTCCGCGGTCAACGATGCTGATGTTGCGGCCGGCGGTTCATCGACCGCGCGACCATGATCAACGCGAACACGATGATGGCGCCGATGATCGCGACGCCGACCCGCACCGGCAACGCGTCGGCCGAGGGCAGCAGGTCGGCGGCCTGGGCGCCGTTGGCCTGCCGGTCGGCGGCGGTGTCGCGCTTGGCGGGCGCCAGCGAGGGGTCGGGCTCGATCAGGTTGCCGACCTGCGTGCCCCGCGGCGTGCCGAACCCGTAGTCCAGCAAGTGCGCCGCCTGCTCCCACGGGGCGATCGGCTGCCGCGTCCCGTGCAGCAGCACCGCCATCAGGCGGCGCCCATCGTGGTTGGCCGCGCCCACGAACGTCTGGCCGGCGTCGTCGGTGTAACCGGTCTTGCCGCCCAGTGCGCCCGGGTACTTGTAGAGCAGCTGGTTGTCGTTCTCGAGTTCGTAACCGGGGTGGTCGCCGTGGCCGGGGAAGTCGAACGTGCGCGTCGCGACGATGTCGGCGAAAGTCGGGTTCTGCCAGGCGTATCGGTAGAACAGGCCGATGTCGTAGGCCGAGGTGCTCATGCCGGGGCCGTCCAGCCCGGACGGCGTCGCCACCCGGGTGTCCTTGCCGCCGAGCTTGGCGGCCAGCACGTTGATCTTCTCCACCGCTTGCTGCATGCCGCCGAGTTGCATGGCCAGCGCGTGCGCGGCGTCGTTGCCCGAGTGCATCAGCAGGCCGTGCAGCAGCTGGTTGACCGTGAACACCCCGCCCTCTTCCACGCCCACCTTGGTGCCCTCGGCGGCCGCGTCGTCGGCGGTGCCGGGGACCGCCTTGTTCAGGTTGAGCGCGTTGATGGACGCCATGGCGACCAGCACCTTGATGATGCTGGCGGGGCGGTGCCGGCCGTGCGGGTCCTTGGCCGCGATCACCGCGCCGCTGTCCAGGTCCGCCACCAGCCACGCGTCGGCGGAGACGTCGGTGGGCAGCGGCGGCGTGTCCGGGGCGGCGACGATCCCGCAGCTGGCCAGCGCCTCGCCGCCGACCGGCTTGGGCGGCACCGCCAGCGGGATCGGCGGGTCGCCGGCTTGGGGAACCTCCGACGAATCGACCGCCGGTGGGGTGTTCACCTTGAAGGGGCAGCTCGGCGGCGCGGCGTTGGGCTCGGCGCTCGCCGTGGGCAGCGCGACCGGCGCGGCCGTCAGGAAAACCGCCGCTGCCAGGCACGATACGGAACGTAAGAGGCTCATTATCTGTGCAGACTAGGCGATCGCGGCCCCGATTCCGGTGAGCCGCGCTGTGACTGGTGGGGCACAAGTTGCGAGTGGCCCGCCGCGCGACGGCCGCGTCCACCCCCTACACTGGCGGCTATTCCAAACGGTGGGTTGTGGTCTCGGCTGCGGGGTTCCGGCGATGGCGCCGGCGCACCCGGCCCCCGGCCGCTGAAAAACCTGATCAAGCAGGTCGAGAAGGCGACGCAGGTCCGCCGCTCCGGGCTCGACCAGGTGCTGACCGAGTTGAAGGCGCATCGTGACACCACCTCGGATGCCGACCTGCGTTCCGCGCTCGCCTGGCTGTGCAACGCGGTCGCGCGATTCCAGAACGAGCCGACCACCCCCCGGTCCCGGGAGCTGGCGCTGGCCGCCTACGAGGTGAATCGGATCCTCGCGGCCGGCTGACCCGCCACCCGTTCCCCCGATCGGGGGACGCGCAATTCGTCCGGTCCCGTCCGATCGGAGGATAGTTCTGCCTGCTCAGCGCGCATAACGTCCTCGTCATGGCCGTAGTACCGGACGGGGTCGCAGCCCAGACGAACCCGTTCCCGCGCATGCCCTCCCAGGGCGCGTTCTACACCGCCGGAATGCAGTTCAGCAACGGCGCGGTGGTGCTGCCGTTCATCTGCGCGCACCTGGGCCTGACCTGGCTGGCCGCGCTGCTGTTTCCGGCGTACGGCCTCGGATCAATCGTGGGCAATTCGGTGTCGCCCGCGGTCCTGCGGCGAGTGGGCCAGATGCGGCACCTGATGCTGGCGGCGATGGCGGCCGGCGCGGCCGCGCTCATCTTGTGCGACTCGGTGATCGCCTGGAACGGCGTGCTCGCGGCGGCGATATTCCTGCTGACGAGCGCCGGCGGGGGCGTCCTGGTCGCGGTCTCCAACGTCGCCTACCCGGACATGGCCTCCGGCAAGCTGTCCGCGCTGAAGCTGCTCATGGTCCAGGGGACCATCGCGTCGGTGGTGGCCACGGTCGCCGCGCTGTTGGTGGTGCCCGGGCTGGCCACCGGCGACAAGGCGACGCTGCACCGCGACCTGCTGTGCCTGGGCGCGTTCGGCCTGGCCGCCTCCGGCTTCGCCGCACTGTTCGTCGGCCCGGTACGGTCCGCCTCGACCGCCCCGAGGACGTCCGTGCGCGAGACCTACCGGCAGGGCATCGAGGTCGCCCGCACCCAGCCGTGGTTTCGCCGGTACGTGGTCACCTTCCTGCTGTTCGCTCCGGTGACGCTGGGCACCACCTTCTATGCGCTGCGCACCGCGCAACAGAGCGGCAATCTGCGGGTGCTGGTGTTCCTGTCCACCACCGGCATGGTCATCGGTTCCGCGCTGTGGCACAAGGTTCACCAGCTGTTCGGGGTGCGCGGCATGATGCTGGGCAGCGCCCTGCTCAGCGCCGCCGCAGGCGCGCTGTCCATCGCGGCCCAATCGTGCGGCCAGTGGACCCACATGTGGGCCTACGGCACGGCCTTCTTCTTGGCGACGGTCGCCGCCCTGGCCGTCTTCGCCGCGGCGATTTCGTGGATCAGCGTGGTGGCCGCCGAACCCCACCGCGGAACGCTCATCGCATTTTGCTCGACGCTGCTCGCCCTCGAAACCACGGCGTTGGGCGGCGCTTTCGGCGGCATCGCGCAGAACCGCTCCGCGATCTGGCCGCTGGCCGTCGTCGTGGTCCTGGCCGTCGCCGCCGCCGTTGCGGCGCTGGGCGCGCCCGCGTCGCAGCCACGGAGTGCGGCGGTGCCCGCCTAGCGCGGGTCCGCCCGCGGCGACCGCTCGACGGGCGTGAGCAGCAGGGCGCGCACCAACCGGCGGGCCGCGTACGGCCGCAGCATCTGACTGGCCGGGCGCGGGCGCACCGGTTGCGGCCACCAGAACCAGCGCCCGAGCACCGCGGCGATCGACGGCGTCATCAACGAGCGCACGATCAGCGTGTCGAACAGCAGGCCCAGGCCGATGGTGGTCCCGATCTGACCGATGATCCGCAGATCGCTGAACACGAAGAGGGACATCGTCACGGCGAACACCATGCCCGCCGCGGTGACCACCCCGCCGGTGCCGGCCATCGCGCGGATGATCCCGGTGTTCAGCCCGGCGTAGATCTCCTCCTTGAGCCGGGAGGTCAGCAACAGGTTGTAGTCCGATCCGACCGCCAGCAGCAGCATCACCGACATCGCCAACACCAGCCAGTACAGGTCGATGCCGAGAATGTCCTGCCAGACGAGGACGGACAGGCCGAACGACGAGCCCAGGGACAGCAGCACCGTCCCGACGATGACGGCGGCGGCGACGATGCTTCGGGTGACGATCATCATGATGATCAAGATCAGGCTGATCGCGGCGACGACGGCGATCAGCAGGTCGTAGAGGGCGCCCTCTTGCAGGTCCTTGAACGTCGCCGCGACGCCGCCCATCGAGATCACGGCGCCCTGCAGCGGCGTGCCCTTGATGGCCTCCTTGGCCGCCTGCTGAATCGGCTCGACGCGGGAAATGCCCTCGGGCGTAGCGGGATCCCCGTCCAGCGAGATGATGAAGCGGGCCGCCTTGCCGTCCGGCGACACGAACAACTTCAGCACCCGCTTGAAACCCGGTGCGTCAAAGGCCGATTGGGGCAGATAGAACGACTCGTCGACGTTGGCGGCGTCGAAGACCCGGCCCATCGCGCCGGGGTCTTTGCTGTTCATCTCCTGTTCCTTGTTGAAGGACGCGAGGGTGCCGTGCCAAACCACCAACACGTCTCGCATGATGGTCATCGTCGACAGCATCGGCAGCATCTGCGCGCGCATCTGGGGCAACAGCCTGATCAGGACGTCCATGTCCTTGGCGAGGAATTGCAGCTTCTCGCTCAGCTGGTCCACGTTGTCGAACGTGTCGAATATCGCTCGCAACGCCCAGCAGACCGGGATGTCGAAACAGTGCCTCTCCCAATAGAAATAGCTGCCGATCGGCCGAAGAAAATCCGAGAGGTCCGCGAAGTGATCCCTGATCGTGTCGGTGATGGCCGACATGTCGTGGGTGAGGTGATCCATATCCGTGGTGTCGTCGATCATCTCGCCCATGAGTTGATACATGCGCTGCATCGCCGCGATCGATGCGTCCATGGCCTGCTCCTGCACCACCATGTCCTCCAGCCGGCCGTTCATGAACTGCGTGTTCTCGTCGTTCACCACGTTCTGCATGCTGAGGATGTACGGGATCGAGGTGTGCTTGATGGGGGTCCCCAGCGGCCGGGTTATCGATTTCACTTGTGCGACACCGGGGCTGTGAAAGATGGCCTTTGCGATCTTGTCCAGCACCAGCATGTCGACCGGGTCGCGCATGTCGTGATCGGTCTCGATCAACAGCACCTCGGGATTCAGCCGGGCCTGCGAGAAGTGCCGGCCCGCGGCCCGGTCCCCGACCAGCGACGGCATGTCCGGCGACATGAATCCGCGCAGATCGTACGTCGTCTTGTAGTTCGGTAGGGCCAGCAGGCCGACGGACGCCACCGCGCACGTGGCGGCGAGCACCGGGCCGGGCCAGCGGACGATCGCGGTGCCCACCCGCCGCCACCACCGAGTGTTCGGCCGACGCTTGGGATCCAGCAGCTTGAAGAAGCCGGCCACACTCAGCACCGCCGGGCCGAGCGTGAGCGCGGCCAGCACGGCCACCAACATGCCGACGGCACAAGGGGCCCCGAGCGTCTTGAAATACGGGAGCCGGGCCAGGCTCAGGCAGTACATGGCGCCGGCGATCGTCAGGCCCGAGCCCAGAATCACGTGGGCGGTGCCGTGAAACATGGTGTAGAAGGCCGTCTTTCGGTCTTCACCGAGGTGACGCGCCTCGTGGTAGCGGCCGAGCATGAAGATCGCGTAGTCCGTGCTGGCGGCGATGGCCAGCAGGGTCAACAGGTTCGTCGCGAAGGTCGTCAGGCTGACGACGTTGTGGGAGGCCAGAAACGCGACGACCCCGCGGATCGCCCCCAGCTCGACGCCGACCATGGCCAGGACGAAAACCATGGTGACCACGGATCGGTAGATGAAGAGCAACATCGCCGCGATCACCAGGGTGGTGATCAGGGTGACCTTGGCGACGCTCTTGTCGCCGGCCTCGGTCTGGTCGGCGATCAGCGCGTACGGGCCGGTGACGTATGCCCTGACCCCGCGGGGCGCCGGTGTGCCGTTCACGATGCGCCGGACCGCGTGAACCGAGTTGTACGCCTGGGTTTCGTTGTTGCCGACGAGGTACACGACGCTGTACGCGGCCTTGCCGTCCGCGCTTTGGGATCCCGCCGCGGTCAGCGGATCGCTCCAGAAATCCTGAATGTGCGCGACGTGCGAGGTGTCCGCCGACAGCTTGCGTATCAGCTCGCCGTAGAACCGGTGCGCGTCGCTACCGAGGGGCTTGTCGCCTTCCAGCACGATCGTCACCGCGGTGTTGGAGTCGAACTCGCCGAACACCTGGCCGATGTGCTTGATCGCCTGAACCGCGGCCGCGTCCTTCGGGCTCAGCGACACCGAGTGGGTTTTGCCGACCGCCTCCAACTGCGGGACGGCGATATTGAGGATCGCGGTGAGCCCCAGCCACAACAGCACGATCGGCACCGCGAGACGGGTGATCGTCCGCGGCAGCAACGGCGCTTTGCCAGCCGGTCTGGCCCCCGGTCCGTTCTTCACCCTGCCGCGGCTCCTTTAAGAGGTTCGGCCAAGAGCGCCCATCGCGGCGAACGTACACCTCCGGCGGCCGGCGGCGACTTGTATTTCCGCTAATCGTTATGTTTGCCCGCGCTCGGAAAAGGCGGCTACACCTTGCCGAGCACGTCGCGCAGGATCGATTCGATGGTGTCGAATTCGTCCTGACCGCTGATCAGTGGCGGCGCCACCTGCACGACCGGATCGCCGCGGTCGTCGGCGCGGCAGTACAGGCCCGCCTCGAAAAGCGCGGGGGACACGAAGCCGTGCAGCACCCGTTCGCATTCCGCGGCGCTGAACGTCTCCTTGGTCGCCTTGTCCTTGACCAGCTCGATGCCGTAGAAGTAGCCCTCGCCGCGGACGTCGCCGACGACGGGCAGGTCGTACAACCTCTCCAGGGTGGCGCGGAACGCGGACGCGTGTTGCCTGACCCGATCGTTGAGGCCCTCGCGCTCGAAGATATCGAGGTTGGCCAGCCCGACGGCCGTCGAAACCGGGTGTCCGCCAAAGGTATAGCCGTGCGGGAAGACGGTGGCGCCGTCGTTGAACGGCTCGAACAATCGCTCGCTGGCGATCATCGCGCCCAGCGGTGAGTAGCCCGACGTCAGGCCCTTGGCGCAGGTGATCATGTCGGGCACGTAGCCGAAGTCCCCGAGCTCACTACTGCAGGCGAACATCGAGCCGATCCTGCCGAAGGCGCAGATCACCTCGTCGGACACCAGCAGCACGTCGTGCTCGTCGCAGATCTGGCGCACCCGCTCGAAATAGCCCGGGGGAGGGGGGATGGCACCGCCCGCGTTCTGCACCGGTTCGAGGAACACGGCGGCGACGGTCTCCGGGCCCTCGAACTCGATCGCCTCGGCGATCCGGTCGGCGGCCCATCGCCCGAACGCCTTGGGGTCGTTGGCGAATGGCTCGGGCGCGCGGTAGAAGTTCGTGTTGGGTACCCGGAAGCCGCCCGGCGTCACCGGTTCGAAGGGCGCCTTGTACGACGGGAGGCCGGTGATGGCCAGGGCGCCCTGGGTGGTGCCGTGGTAGGCGATCGACCGCGAAATCACCTTGTGCTTACCGGGTTTGCCGGTCAGCTTGAAGTACTGCTTGGCCAGTTTCCACGCGGTCTCGACGGCCTCGGTCCCGCCCGTGGTAAAGAACACCCGGTTCAGGTCGCCCGGGGCGTCGTGGGCGAGCCGCTCGGCGAGCTCGATCGCGGTCGGGGTGGCGTAACCCCACAGCGGGAAGTACGCCAGCGTGCTGGCCTGCCGCGCGGCGACCTCGGCGAGTTCCGTGCGGCCGTGCCCGACCTGCACCGTGAACAGCCCGGACAGGGCGTCGAGGTAGCTCTTGCCGCGGTCGTCGAAAATGGTCACGCCGTCGCCGCGGACGATGACCGGCGGGTTGATTCCGGCGCCGTGCCGGGCGAAGTGCAGCCACAGGTGTTCTGTCATGGTGTCTGCGAGACTAGCCGCGCCGGTCCGTTGGCGCGGCTCCTTTCTGGCGCCGTTTCGGCCGCGCTAGGTCTGATGGCGTGGCTCCTTACTCGCGCCGTTTCGGCGCTCGCCGTCGCCGCGCTAGGCTCGCGATATGACCGGGACCGAACAGGTCTCACAATTCGAAGCCCTGCGACCGCACCTGATGGCGGTCGCCTACCGGCTCACCGGCACCGTGGCCGACGCCGAGGACATCGTGCAGGAGGCCTGGCTGCGCTGGGACGGGCAGGGCAGCCAGATCGACGACCTGCGGGCCTGGCTGACCACCGTGGTGAGCCGCCTGGGCCTGGACAAGTTGCGCTCGGCGGCGCACCGGCGCGTGACCTACACCGGCAACTGGCTGCCGGAACCGGTGGTCACCGGTTTCGACCGGACCGACCCGCTGTCGGCCGTGGTGGCCCGAGAGGACGCCCGGTTCGCGGCGATGGTGGTGCTGGAGCGGCTGTCGCCGGATCAGCGGGTCGCGTTCGTGCTGCACGACGGGTTCGCGGTGCCCTTCGCGGAGGTTGCCGAGGCGCTGGGCACCACCGAGGCCGGCGCCCGGCAGCTGGCGTCGCGGGCCCGCAAGGCCGTGACGGCCGAGCCGCCGCCCAGGCCCGACCCCTCGCACGACGAGGTGGTGGGCCGGCTGATGGCCGCCATGGCCGCCGGCGACCTGGACGCCGTGGTCTCGCTGCTGCATCCCGACGTCACCTTCACCGGCGATTCGAATGGCAAGGCGCCCACGGCCGTTCAGACCATCCGCGGCCCCGACAAGGTGGTCCGGTTCATGCTGGGCCTGGCGCAGCGCTACGGCCCGGGCATGTTCACCTCGTACGAGCTGGGGCTGGTCAACGGCGAGCTGGGCATCTACACCGCCGGGCTGCCCGCGGCCGACGGGTACCGCGAGATGCTGCCGCGGATCACGGCGGTGACGGTGCGCGACGGGAAGGTCAGCGCCCTATGGGATATCGCCAACCCGGACAAGTTCACCGGCTCTCCGCTGCGGCGCCCCTGACGCCGGAGTCGCCATGGCGGGCGACTATCTGCGGGCGAGTTTGCGCGCCAGCCGGATCCCTTGGCGCGCGGTGAGGTTCGGTAGGTAGGCGCGGCTGATCGCGTTGGCGATCGCGGGCAGCGACGACGGGTCGCGGTAGGCCATGTACAGCGGCTGGTACTCGGGCTGGAACTTGGCCTTGAAGCTGAGCAGCGAGCGGAAGCCGTATACCGGCTCCAGGGCTTTGCCGGTGACGTCGAGGATGCGGTCCAACGCCGTGACCTCGTTGCCCCGGGCCAGCCGGGCCAGCGGGGCGCCGGACAGGCTGAGGAACTCCGCGCCCTCCTCCCGAAAGCTCTGTGCGGCAGAGGCGATCAAGAACTCCATCACGCCTTTGAAGGGGCTGCTGCCCCGCCTGCGCATGAAGTCCAGCGTCCAGCCGACCGTCTGCCCGTCCCGGTAGACCGGCAACCAGCTGGTGATGCCGTGCACGATCCACTGCTCGTCCACGGCGATCAGGCAGCGCACGTCCGGGTCGTCGAGCTCGTCCAAACCGCCCAGCGTCCAACCCATTTCGGGCATGCCCTTGTCGGCGACCCATTCCTCGGAGATCACCCGCACCTGGTCGCGTATCGACAATGGCGCCTCCGGATAGCTCGTCCACTCGGCGCGAATGCCCTCCTTGGCCGCCTTGTTCAGCGCGGTCCGAATGTCTTGCCACTTCTTGCCTTTGAACTCCAGCTCGGCCAACGGCACCACGGTGTCCTCGGCCACCTGCACCGCCGACCAGCCCAGCGCCAGCGCGCGGTCGCGCACGTCCTCGGTGATGCTGTACATGCAGGCCGTCCAGCCGTTACGGTCGCAGAACCGCTCGAACCCGCGGATCGCGTCGTCCTGCGCGCCGGGGTCGCCCAGCGGGCCGCCGGTGGTCAGCGCGACCGCGGCCACCACGCGGTAGGCGAACGCCGCCCGTCCGTCATCGGTGAACCAATACGCGTTGCCCGGCCAGGTGCTCATGTACGCCAGCGAGGATCCGCTGTTGGCCACCATCAGGTTTCGTGCCCGGGTCGCCGCCTCGTCGTCGACTACGACGCTCGCCCGCCAGAAGCTGACCACCAACCCCGCCAGCAGCATCACCCAGAACACCGCGCCGCAGAACTCCCAGGCCAGGAGCGCAAGCCCGCTGTTGGGCAGGAACTTTGCGCTGTGCGCCAGTTCGTAGGCCGGCGGCAGGTAGCGGGTGGGCAGGTCGGAGACCAGCTGGGCGAGGCTCGGCGGGGGATCGAATTCCTTGCGCTCCCAAAATGCAACCAGCAGATAGCCGCCGGCGGTGAGCAACGCGGTGGCCGCCAGGCCCAGCCCCAGCCGCAGATAGGTGGCGCGCGGCGCGGTCACCGTGAACAAGGGCCGGGTGAACAACAACAGCGCAATCATCAAGCAGGGCACCACGATTGGGGCGATGAGAATCAACGTATCGTGGGCGAACGAGTATGTGTCGTCCGCGTCGTGCACGAAAGATCCCGCGTCGGCCGCGTCGCGGGTCCACAGCACGGCGAACCAGGCGCTGCCCGCGACCAGCGCCGCGTTCAGCAGCAACGCCAGCCACCAAGCGAAGCGGCGCCCCCGGCGCAATCCGACCGCGGCCGCGAGCAGCAGCAGCGCCGGCCCCACCGAGGTGATCGCCGAACCCACCCCGGTCCCGAGGGTCTGCGAGACCGCCAGCCGGCACGCCTCGCTCAACCCGGGATCGACGCACAGCTGCCGCATGCGCTCGCTGTCCTCGGCGGGAGAGGCGAACAGGGACTGCAAGATTCGCAGCGGGCCGTAGCCGGGGTAGGCCAGCCAGGCGCCGGTGGAACCGAGCAGGGTCAGCAGGGGGCCGAATGCCGTCGCCGCGACCAGCGTGGCCACCAGCACCCTGGCCTCCGAGCGGGAGGGGGGCGAGACGGC
This sequence comes from Mycobacterium sp. E3339, assembly GCF_001666915.1. Classification (NCBI taxonomy): domain Bacteria; kingdom Bacillati; phylum Actinomycetota; class Actinomycetes; order Mycobacteriales; family Mycobacteriaceae; genus Mycobacterium; species Mycobacterium sp. E3339. Next base: position 29,155 of record NZ_LZIZ01000166.1, read on the forward strand.
GGCGCGCGCCTCCGACCGGTAGAACAGCCAGCCCAACAGCAGTCCGGCCACCGCGCCGAAAACCCGCAAGACGTCGAGCAGGGTGCCCGAATACAGCGCGAACACCACCACGCCGCTGAACATCAACAGCCGCAGCCGGCGGCGCCACAGCGCCGACAGCTTGAACGTCATCACCACCGCGAGGCAGACCAGCGCCGGCGTGGTGCCGACCGCGACCTCCTTGTCGAGGTTGGTCAACCAGGAGTCGCCGGTGCGTGACAGCAGCGCGACGGCGCCGACACCGAGCAGGCTGCTCAGCACCTGGCCGGTCACCAGGAATACGGCGGTGCGGCGAGGACCGAGCAACCGTTCGGCGGGGACGCCCACGGCCACCGTGAACAGCGTGGCGACGACGTAGGCGGCCAGCGACACGTTCCACAGCCCCGCGGTGAACGGCGTCCACCAGAAGCCGCGCTCCAGCTGGGATGTGCCGATGGCCACCTTGGTCACCAGGCCGTGGGGCATGCCCGGCGCATTCTCGGTGTTGTTCGACCACACCGACCACGCGTGGGTGACCGCGCCGAGCACCCACAGCGTGACGACCAGGCCGACGGTGACGGGCGACTGTCGCAGCAGCGCGAACGCCCGCCGCGCGTTGTGCTGAACGACGGCGCGCTTGTCGAGCACCGTCGTCGGTTTGTCGAGCACCGCGGCGGTCATTGGGTCAGCCCCGTGCGCGCCGCCAGCCACGGAATCGCCGCTTCGAACGAGGCCCGGAACACGGCGAAGGTGTGTCCTCCGGGAAATTCCTGCCACTGTGCGTTCATGCCGGCCTGCCGGCAGGCCGCGTAGATCTCCCGCTGCTGGGGGTTGTAGACCCCATCATCGGAGCCCGCCGTGATCAGCGCGTTGGTGTCCGGATACTGCCGCTTGGCCATGATGTCCTTTGGTGTGACGTTGTTGTAGGCGGCCTCGTCGCCGTTGAACAACTTGGCGACGATTTCGGCGTGGCTGGTCAGGATCGGCTCCCGCTGGCCGGACATGTCCACCACGTTGGCATAGGCCTCGGGGGCTCGAAGCCCTACCAGCAGCGAGCAGGTGCCGCCCGACGACAGGCCGCCGATCCCCCACTGGCGGTGGTCCCGGCTCACTTGCAGGTTCGCCGATACCCAGCGGGGAAGGTCCTCGGCCAGGTAGGTCTGCGGCGTGCCCCAGGCGGAGTCCACGCAGCTCGGATTGTTTTCCGCGACACCTTGCTGGTCGGCCATCACCACCACCGGGGCCAGGCCCTTGTGACGCGCGGCGAACTGGCCGAGCGCGTCGTCGACGTGCACCTTGTCGATCCAATCGCGCGGCGCTCCGGGGTCGCCGGGAAGCAGTACGAGCACGGGCAGTTCGGGCCGCGGCGTGGCCAGGTAGGCCGGGGGCAGGTAGATCAGCGCCTCACGCGGGCTGAACCGGCTGGACGCCGGAATCGACGCCTTCACCACCTGGCCGTCCGCGGGCATGTTCGCCGGCGGCTGCCACAGCTGTTCGAGCGTGCTGCCCGCCGCGGCGCGCACCGCGCTGGCCTGGCTCGAGGCGACCGAGGACAGGTCGCCGACGGGGTGCAGCAGCGGGTTCACCAGCTTGCGTGCGGTGGTGAACGCCGCGTAGTGAATGTTGGCCTGCGCGGCGATCACCACCACCGACCACAGCACGCCCAGCACCATCAGCGCGCGCACCGGCCAGCCGGACCGGCGCATCCTGGCAGCCGACAGGCACAACACCAGGGCGGCGACCCCGCCCCAGGCGAAGAGCGTCCACGGGATGACGTCGGGGTAGGGATGCCAGCGGTAGTTCACCGTGTAATAGCCGGCCGCCGCGACCGCCACCGCTATGGCCACGCACAGCGGCACCGCCCGTAGCCACCACTGGCGCCCCCGCCTGCACAACAGCGCGACCAGAAGGCCGAGCACCGACACGGCGATCAGCGCCTGCGCCGGGAAGTCGATCAGCGACCAGTCCAAGGGCGACTTCATACCCCTCCGTTTGGCTTCGCACCCAGTTCCGCAACCTGTATGCCCCGGCAAGCCGGCCCCCCGTCCGCCGTGGCCGACCCAGCGATGACTAGCGACGAGCCCAGGAGTAATGGCTGTATATCACGATGGGCGAGCGGTTTTCACCGACTCTGCCGAAGTTCATCCGCGGCCCTCTTCGCGGGGACGGCGGGCGCCGATGCCTTCAATGTCGCACTGCCCGGACGGGGGCGATTGCCGGGGCCCCCGACGGCGGCGGCCGGCATCAAGGATTGCCGCCGCGAACTCTCGCGATCGGCGTGGGCAACGAAAAGGCTTGTGCCCTAAGCGATGTCGCGGATTCGAATGAGTTCGCCGGCGCCGCGCTGCGGCCGGTGCGGCCGCCAACGCGACAGCGCCCAGCGGCGGGACGGCCGCGCCGCGGCAATGGATTCAATGTCGGTCGGCGGGGTTGCGCGGGCGACCGGATCCACCAGTAGGCGGGACGCTTCCTCGACCAGCGCGGTCACGCTGTCGACGACGGGCTTGCCCGCCATCTCGGCGTCGACGACGCCGTAGAGCTCATTGCAGTCCAGTATCAGCGCGTCCACATTCTCCGCGAGCCCGGCGACGACCCGGCGGAATTCCTCGGGGACCGGGACGGGAGCCGTGGACCATTGCAGCGACTCGATGAACCGGTCGACGATCTCCTGATCGCCCGGGGCCGGGGCGACGACGGCGATGCCGGCCTCGCCGAGGCCGCGCTCGTAGGCCGCGGAGGACACCATGATGCTCGACGCGACGAGACCGACCCGGCGGACGTTCAGGCGTTGCAGCTTCCGGCCGGTCGCCTCGACCATGCCGATGCATGTCAGTGCGCCTAGCGCGGGGTCGACCGTGGTGGCGTTGCACGCGACGGCGATCACGTCCGCGCCGGTTCCGGCGAGGGAGCGAGAGGTCCGGGTCACGAGGTCCCGCAACGCTTCCTGGTGCCCGGGCCGAGGCGAGCCGGCCGTGGTGGCGTCCACCAGGCGCCGCTGCACACCGATGGTGTGCACGACCACGTCCGGGTACGAACCTCCCGTCAGCGCCCGATGGTTCTCGCACAGCATCGCGTAGAACCGGGCGGTGGTGCGGGGGCCCAACCCATCCACGACGCCGAGCCGTCGTTGCGGCGCCCACCGATCGGAGCTAACGAGTTGGTCCATGTCGATTCTCCAAGTCCGGTGGCGTCCGTCTTCGGGCACATATGACTATCCCCGCTCGGCCGCGCCGTGTCTTTCCACCGTCCGGCCCCCGCGGTGGGGGAGCCGGCCTTCCCCACATCGGACGACCCCGGGTCCGTCGATCGGGGGAGCGCTGGTCATCGGCTCCGGGTTGCGGCGGCCGCCAGGCCGAGGCGCAGCGCCGCGGCGGCCTCGGCGGCGGCCTCGGCGAACCGGCCCCCGAGCCCGACGAAGTTGAGGTATGCGTGCGGCAGGTCGGGCTGCCGGCTGAGCGTCACCGCAACGCCCCCGGCCCGCAGCCTGTCCGCGTAGGCCACGGCGTCGTCGCGCAACGGGTCGAAACCGGCGCTGGCGACGTAGGCCGGTGGCAGCTGGGTGACGTCACCGCGCAGCGGCGACAGGCGCGGGTCACTTCGGTCGACCGCCGGGGGGACGTAGTTGCCCAGCGCCCAGCGCAGGTTCCGGTCGGTGAAGGTGGAGCACCCGTCGGCGAACAGGTCGTGCGAGCGTCGCCGCGCGGCGAGATCCGTGGGCGGATACATCAGCAGCTGGAAGGCCGGGATACCGCCGCCGCGCTGCGCGGCGTGCTGCGTGGTCACCGCCGCGAGGTTTCCTCCGGCGCTGTCACCCCCGACCGCGATCCGGTCGGGGGCCGCGCCCAGCTCCGCCGCCGATGCGAGCGCATATTCGAATGCGGCGATCGCGTCGTGCACGGCGGCGGGGAATGGGTGCTCCGGCGCGCGCCGGTATTCGATCGAGAGCACCCGCGCGCCCGCGTGGTGGGCCAGGTATCGAGCCACCGGGTCGTGGCTGACGCGTGACCCGACCGAGAAGCCGCCACCGTGGTAGTAGACCAGCAGGCCGGACGGTGACGGCGCGTCCGCGGGGGTGTACAGAGTGGCCGGGATGTCGCCGTGCGCGGCGGGGATGGCGACCTCGCGGACCTCGACAGGCCGGGGCGTGCGGTACCGGACGATCCGGGGCAGCTGGTCGTATCGCGCCCGGGCCGCATCGATCGGATCGGTGAAAACGTCTGAGCCCGAACGGTTTTTGAGGCGGATGACGAGCTGCGCGTCGAGATCGAGCTGCTGCCCGTCGATTCGGATGGGCGAGCCCGCCAACAACCGTCGGGCCGGTGCCGGTAACCCGAAGACGGCGCGGATCGCCGCGGCCTGAACGCGGATGCGCGACGGCGTGGCCATGATTGACTCCCTTCGCTCGCCGACATGTTCAGCGTGGATCGGCGGCGAAGGGAACGCTTGTACGGATCCGTCAGGTCGCGGCGCGAACCGCTCGGGCGAGTTCGCGCGGTGCCGCGCCGGTCATCTCCCGGCACACCCGATTGGCGTGCGCACCGTCGGCGAACCCGGCCAGATGGGCGGCATCGGTGACCGAGCGGCCGGCGACGAGGTGGGCCACCGCGGTCACCAGCCGCGTCCAGCGGATGGTGGCCGACATCGACGCCCCGGTCTGCTCTCGGCACAGCCGGCCGAGGTAATCCGGTGACAGGGCAACGGCATTGGCCAGCGATGCCACGTCGACTCGGTTCGGCACTCGGCTCGACGCGACCTCGATCGCCCGACGCAGTTGGGGATGAATGGCCGCCGGGGCGCCAACACCTCGGCACGCCGCCCCGCACAGCCCGTCGACCAGGAAATCGGCCGCGGCATGCGGGCCGTCCGTCTTGAGCGCACGCGCCGTCGACACGGCCAGCCCGGCCCCGTCGTCTACGACCCAACTGCCCCGACCGCGGTTGTGGCTCAACGTGTGCAGGGCGAAGCCCGCAACCGTCTGCAGCCCGAGGTACAGCGTCAACGCGTCGGAGGCCGAATCCGATCGCACCGCATGGCGTTTTCCGCTGCCGACCACCACCAGTCGGCAAGCCTGCGGGCCGTCGCCGTCGCGTGTGAGCGTCACGGGCCCGTGGCCGCCGACCGTGACCTGAACCGCGGGGTGATGGTGGAGGGCGAGGTCGGAAAACACGCCTGCCACCAAGAGCCGGCCCGGACCCAAGTCCCAGACGCGCATGCCGCCAATGTAGCCCCGGGGGTCAGCGACCGGTAGCCGCCGCGCGATCGTCGCCCGCCCACGGAACCCGGCACGCGTCCCCGGAACTGAAGCCCTGCTCGGTGATGCCCAGCGCGGTGTTCATCCGGGCCCGCATGTTCTCCACGCCGATCTGATAGGTCAGCTCGATCACGCCCGCGTCGCCGAACCGGGCGCGCAGGTCGGCCACCTGCTCGTCGGTGACGGTGTGCGGATCGGTCGTCATCGCGTCGGCGTAGCGGATCGCGGCGCGCTCGTCGTCGGTGAACGCCGTCGAAGTGGCGTAGTTGTCGATGTCCTTGAGCCGTTCGATGTCCAGGCCGTCCAGGCGCTGCAGCATGGACCCGAAGTCGACGCACCAGGAACAGCCGATGCTGCGAGCGGTCCACAGCACCGCCAGCTCGCGCACGCCGACCGGCAGCGTCTTGGACGCCCGGTCGAGCATCGTCTCGTGCACGGCCCCGGCGACCATCAACTTGCGATGGTGGGCGGTCACGGTGAAGGGCTCGGGTACCTGGCCGTAGCGGCGCTTGGCGATCCGGTACATGGCGCGGGTCAGCGGCCCGGCGCGGTTGGGGGACAGGGGCTCGATGCGCGTTTTCTGTGTCATATCCCTCAGACGGGATGGCACGCGAAAGTGTGACGGCCTCGCGCGCACAGACGCGGCAATCCGCCTCGGGGGAGGGCGGGAGAGCCGTAGCATGCGGCTAGCCTTTCGACGTCGATGAGCGGTGGTGGCGATTGCGAGTCAACGGTGACCGCGCTGTTTAGCCGGCGGGCCGATCAGTACGACTGGCTCTCCGGCTATCTCGCGTCGCGGGGCATCAGCGGGGCCACTCGGGCCGTGATGGCGCTCATCTCGGCGTCGATGGTGCTGTGCCTCATCGCGTTGCTGGCCGGCTCGGACGGTCCCCGCGGATCGGTGCCCGTGGCGATGATGTGGACGGCCGTCACCGGAGGGGTGGCGGGCGTTCTGCTGTGGGCATGGCGCTGGCCGACGCGCGGGCAGTCCCTCGCGTACGCCCTGATTTGCAACACCTCCGTCGCGCTGGCCTGCCTGGCGCATCCGAACCCGCTGGCCGCGCTGATCGGCTGCATCGCCTTCGCGACCTTCGGCGCGTACATGGCGTTCTTCCACACCACGGGATTCGTGCTGTACAACTTCGCGGTGGCCGCCGCGGTCGGGTCGTGGGAGGCCTTGTCGCTGGCGAGGTCCGGGCACCCGAGCCTCGCCGGGGTGGATCTGTGGTTGGTGATCGAGGTCAACATCGCGCTGCCGCTGGCCATTCGGATTCTGATGCGCGCCCTGACGGGGGACCTGCTGCAGGCCGACCGCGATCCGCTGACGGGCCTGCTGAACCGGCGCACGTTCCAGCACGAGGCGTTGGGCATGATCCTGGCCCGGCGGGGCATCGACTCCCACCTGGTGGTCATGCTGATCGACCTCGACCACTTCAAAGACATCAACGACCGGCACGGTCACGCCGCGGGGGACCGGGCGCTGGTCCAGGTCGCCCAGGCCCTGTCGGCCGCCTCCGAGGACTCGGTGGTGGCGCGCAGCGGCGGTGAGGAGTTCCTGCTGGCCGGCACCGCCAAGGCGTGCAACGCCGAGTCGCTGGCCGCGCGGATGTGTCGCGCCATCGCGGCGTCGGCCGCCGGAGTGACCGCCAGCATCGGCACGGCCTGCGCCCACCTCGACGACAGCGCCTCGGAACCGCAATCGCTGCTGGGGGAGTTGGTCACCGCCGCCGATGCCGCGATGTATGAGGCAAAGCGGTTGGGCGGCAACCGGAGCAGTCATCACGAGCTGTGCGACCCGCGTAGGTGATCAGCGCGTGAACATCAGCGCGCGCTTGACCTCCTGAATCGCCTTGGTGATCTGAATCCCGCGCGGGCAGGCCTCCGTGCAGTTGAACGTGGTGCGGCACCGCCACACGCCGTCGACCTCGTTGAGGATGTCCAGGCGCTCGGCGGCGGCCTCGTCGCGGCTGTCGAAGATGAACCGGTGCGCGTTGACGATCGCCGCCGGCCCGTAGTAGCTGCCCTCGTGCCAGAAGATCGGGCAGCTCGTCGTGCAGGCCGCGCACAGGATGCACTTGGTGGTGTCGTCGTAGCGGGCACGGTCGGTGGGGCTCTGAATGCGTTCGCGCGTAGGGGGATTCCCGCTGGTGACCAGGTACGGCTTGACCGCGCGGTAGGCATCGAAGAACGGCTCCATGTTGACCACCAGGTCCTTCTCCACCGGTAGTCCGCGGATCGGCTCGACCGTGATGGTGAGTTGCTTGCCCGGCTTTTCGGGCAGCAGGTCACGCATCAGCACCTTGCAGGCGAGCCGGTTGACGCCGTTGATGCGCATGGCGTCCGAGCCGCACACCCCGTGCGCGCAGGAGCGCCGGAAGGTCAGCGTGCCGTCCAGGTAGCTCTTGATGTAGATCAGCAGGTTGAGCAGCCGGTCGCTGGGCAGGCAGGGCACTCGAAAGCTTTGCCAGCCACCGGTTTCCGCGAAGGCGTCGGGGTCGTCGGGGTTGAACCGGGCGATCTTGAGGGTCACCAGCACGGCGCCCTCGGGGACGGGCGGCAACGGCGGCTCCGGTCCGCGGTCCACCTCGACGTCGACGCTGTCGGACATCAGTACTTCCGTTCCTTGGGTTCGTAGCGGGTCTGCACGACGGGCTTGAAGTCCAGCGCGATGTCGCTCAGCAGATCGGTGCCCTGCTTGTAGGCCATGGTGTGGCGCATGTAGTTGACGTCGTCACGGTTCGGGTAGTCCTCCCGGGCGTGACCGCCGCGGGATTCCTTGCGATTCAGCGCCCCGACCACGGTGACCTCGGCCAGCTCCAGCAAAAAGCCCAGTTCGATGGCCTCCAGCAGGTCGCTGTTGAAGCGCTTTCCCTTGTCGTGCACGGTGATTCGGGAGTACCGCTCCTTGAGGGCGTGGATGTCGGTGAGCGCCTGCTTGAGCGTCTCCTCGGTGCGGAACACCGCGGCGTTGTTGTCCATCGACTGCTGTAGCGCGCCGCGGATGTCGGCGACGCGCTCGTTGCCGTGCTCGCTGAGGATGTCGCGGACCCAGCCGACCACCATCGCCTCGGGATTCGATGGCATGTCCACGAAGTCGTGCCCGTCGGCGTAGTCGGAGGCGGCGATGCCGGCGCGGCGCCCGAAGACGTTGATGTCCAACAGCGAATTGGTGCCCAGCCGATTCGCGCCGTGCACCGACACGCAGGCGCACTCGCCGGCGGCGTACAGGCCGGGGACGATGGCGGTGTTGTCCCGCAACACCTGTCCGGTGACGGTGGTGGGGATGCCGCCCATCACGTAGTGACAAGTCGGGTAGACCGGGACCAGCTCGTGCACGGGGTCGACGCCGAGGTAGGTGCGGGCGAATTCGGTGATGTCGGGCAGCTTCGCCTCGAGCACGTCCTCGCCGAGGTGGCGCACGTCGATGTAGACGTAGTCCTTGTTCGGGCCCGCGCCGCGGCCTTCCAGCACCTCCAAAACCATTGACCGCGCGACGATGTCGCGCGGCGCCAGGTCGACGATGGTCGGGGCGTAGCGCTCCATGAACCGCTCGCCGTCGGCGTTGAGCAGCCGGCCGCCCTCGCCGCGCACGGCCTCGGATATCAGGATGCCCAGCCCGGCCAGTCCGGTCGGATGGAACTGATGAAACTCCATGTCCTCCAACGGAAGTCCCTTGCGGAAGACGATGCCGATGCCGTCGCCGGTCAGGGTGTGCGCGTTGGAGGTGGTCTTGTACATGCGGCCCGAGCCGCCGGTCGCCAAGACCACGGCCTTGGCGTGGAACACATGGATCTCGCCGGTGGCCAGCTCGTAGGCCACCACGCCGCTGGCCACCGGGCCGCTCGGCGTCTGGGTGAGAACCAGGTCCAGCGCGTAGAACTCGTTGAAGAACTGCACGTCGTGCTTGACGCAGTTCTGGTAGAGCGTCTGCAAGATCATGTGGCCGGTGCGGTCGGCGGCGTAGCACGCCCGGCGCACCGGGGCCTTGCCGTGTTCGCGGGTGTGCCCGCCGAACCGGCGCTGGTCGATGCGGCCTTCGGGGGTGCGGTTGAACGGCATCCCCATCTTCTCCAGGTCGAGCACCGCGTCGATGGCTTCCTTGCACATGATCTCCACCGCGTCCTGGTCGGCGAGATAGTCGCCGCCCTTGACGGTGTCGAAGGTGTGCCATTCCCAGTTGTCGTCCTCGACGTTGGCCAGCGCCGCGCACATCCCGCCCTGGGCGGCGCCGGTGTGGCTGCGGGTGGGATAGAGCTTGGTGAGCACCGCGGTCCGGACGCGCGGACCCGCCTCCACCGCGGCGCGCATGCCGGCACCGCCGGCGCCGACGATCACCACGTCGTATCGGTGTTGCTGGATCACGGCGTCACGCTCCGATATTCGGGTCGAATGTCACCAGCACGTAGGTGCCCAGCACCAACGTGAACCCCATCGACAACAGCAACAGGCTGTTCAGCCAGAACCGGGTGCGGTCGCTGCGGCTGTAGTCGTCGATGATGGTGCGCAGGCCGTTGCCGCCGTGCAGCTGCGCCAGCCACAGCAGCGCCAAATCCCAGAACTGCCAGAACGGCGAGGCCCAGCGCTGCGCCACGTAGTTGAAGTCGATGCGGTAAACGCCGTTGTCCCACATCAGCATGATGAACAGGTGCCCGACGGCCAGGACGATCAGCGCGACGCCGGAGAACCGCATGAACAGCCAGGCGAACTTCTCGAAGTTGGGGATGCCCGCGCGGCGCCGCGGCGAGCGCGGGTTGTCCAGGCTGGCCGGCCGGTCGTGGCTGCGCTGGCGGACCGGGGCCACCTGGCCGCGGCCCAGCTGCAGGTCGGGGGAGCTCATCGCAGGTGCTCGAAGATGTGAATGCCCGTCACCACGCCGGCCGGGACCATGAGCAGCAGGAAGACGACGCCGACGATCCAGAACATCAGCTTCTGGTATCGGGTGCCCTCGGACCAGAAGTCGATCAGGATGACGCGGATCCCGTTCAGCCCGTGAAAGAGCACCGCGGCCACCAGCCCGTACTCCATCAGGCCGACGACCGGGGTTTGGTAGTCGTGGATCACCGCGTTGTAGGTCTGCGGGCTGACCCGCAGCATCGCGGCGTCCAGCACGTGGACGAACAGGAAGAAGAAGATCGTCGCGCCGCTGATGCGATGCAACACCCACGACCACATGCCCGGGTCGCCCCGATACAGGGTCCGCGGTGGTCGCCGCTTGCGCAAGGGTGCAGATTGCGTTGCCGGATCCGCGGTTGTCGTCTGTGTGCTCACCCAGTCCTCACCGCCTTCTGACATCAAGGGAGGGCAATTCAGCCTAACCCGCGCGGGGCGCCGCCCGCGCCGACCAGCCCGCCCGGCGAATGCTCGTGTCAGAGTTAGGCTGGCGGTCTTGATTGCCCATGGCTGAGCGGGGTTGCGATATGGCAGATGTCGATTGGAATGCGCTGCGCCACAAGGCGATCGACGCTGCGGCGGGGGCCTACGCGCCGTATTCGCGGTTCCCCGTGGGGGCCGCCGCCCTGGTCGACGACGGCCGCGTGGTCACCGGCTGCAATGTGGAGAACGTCTCATATGGCCTTGGTCTCTGTGCCGAATGCGGCGTGGTGTGCGCCCTGCACGCCGGCGGCGGCGGCCGGCTGATCGCGCTGGCCTGCGTCGACGGCGAGGGTCGCGCGCTCATGCCGTGCGGGCGGTGCCGCCAGCTGCTGTTGGAGCACGGCGGCCCGCAGCTGCTGATCGACCACCCGGCCGGGCCCCGCCGCCTCGGCGAGCTACTGCCCGACGCCTTCAGCGCGGACCTGCCGCGGGAACCCCGTTGACCGACCACGCTTTCGACGCGCCGACGGTGATCCGCACCAAGCGTGACGGCGGCCGGCTGTCCGACGCCGCCATCGAGTGGGTCGTCGACGCCTACACCCACGGCCGGGTGGCCGAGGAACAGATGTCGGCGCTGCTGATGGCGATCTTCCTGCGCGGCATGGACGGCGGCGAGATCGCCGGTTGGACCGCGGCGATGCTGGCCTCCGGTGAACGGCTGGACTTTCGCGACCTGCACCTGCCCACCGTCGACAAGCACTCCACCGGCGGCGTCGGGGACAAGATCACCCTGCCCCTGGTGGCCGTCGTCGCCGCCTGCGGCACCGCGGTGCCCCAGGCGTCGGGGCGCGGGCTGGGGCACACCGGCGGCACCCTGGACAAGCTGGAGTCCATCGCCGGGTTCACCGCCGCCCTGTCCAGCCGGCGGGTGCGCGACCAACTCCGCGACGTGGGCGCGGCCATCTTCGCCGCCGGCGAGCTGGCGCCGGCCGACGCCAAGCTGTACGCGCTGCGCGACCTCACGGCCACCGTCGAGTCGCTGCCGCTGATCGCCAGCTCGGTGATGAGCAAGAAGCTGGCCGAGGGGGCCGGGGCGCTGGTGCTCGATGTGAAGGTCGGCTCCGGTGCGCTGCTCGACTCCCCGGAGCGCTGCCGCGAACTGGCCCACACCATGGTCGGGCTGGGCGAGGCGCACGGGGTGCCGACGCGCGCGCTCCTGACCGACATGAACGCCCCGCTGGGCGCGGCCGTCGGCAACGCCCTGGAGGTCGCCGAATCACTGGACGTGCTGGCCGGCGGCGACCCGCCCGACGTCGTCGAGCTGACGGTGCGGCTGGCGCGGGAGATGCTCGAACTGGCGGGCGTCGACGGCCACGACCCGGCGGAGACCCTGCGCGACGGCACCGCGATGGACCGGTTTCGCCGCCTGATCGCCGCCCAGGGCGGTGATTTGTCGGTTCCGTTGCCGATCGGTGCGCATTCCGACACCGTGACCGCCGGCCGGGGCGGCACAATGGGCGATATCGACGCGATGGCGGTGGGGCTGGCGGTGTGGCGGCTCGGTGCGGGCAGGTCCCGTCCGGGCGAACGGGTGCAGGCCGGCGCCGGTATCCGGATCCACCGCCGGCCCGGCGAGCCGGTCGCGGCCGGCGAGCCGCTGTTCACCCTCTACACCGACACCCCGGAGCGCCTCGGCGCCGCGCTGGCCGAACTGGACGGCGGCTTCAGCGTCGGCGACACGCCACCGGCGCCGCGCCCGCTGATCATCGATCGGATCGCACCGTGACCACGGGGTTGAATTAGACGATGAAGCTGGGCCTCGAGCAGATCAAGAAGGCGCCCAAGGCGCTGCTGCACGACCACCTCGACGGGGGGTTGCGCCCGTCGACGGTGGTGGAGATCGCCGAGGAGACGGGGTACGACGGGCTGCCCACCACCGACGTGGACGAGCTGGCCACCTGGTTTCGCACCCAGTCGCACAGCGGGTCGCTGGAGCGCTACCTCGAACCGTTCTCGCACACCGTGGCGGTGATGCAGACACCCGAGGCACTGCATCGCGTCGCCTATGAATGCGTCGAAGACCTGGCCGCCGATTCCGTTGTCTACGCCGAGATCCGGTTCGCGCCGGAGCTACACATCGACCGCGGGCTGTCGTTCGACGAGATCGTCGAGGCCGTGCTGGCCGGCTTCGCCGACGGCGAGAAGGCCTGCGCCGCCGCCGGCCGGCCGATCGTGGTGCGACTGCTGGTGACCGCCATGCGGCACGCCGCGGTGTCGCGCCGAATCGCCGAGCTGGCGATTCGGTTCCGGGACAAGGGAGTTGTGGGGTTCGACATCGCCGGCGCCGAGGCGGGCAATCCGCCGACCCGGCACCTGGACGCCTTCGAGTACATGCGAGACCATAACGCGCGCTTCACGATTCACGCCGGCGAGGCGTTTGGGCTGCCGTCCATCCATGAGGCGATCGCGTTCTGCGGTGCCGACCGGCTTGGTCACGGGGTGCGCATCGTCGACGACATCGACGTGCTCGGCGACGGCCGGGTCCGGCTGGGCCGCCTGGCAGCCATCCTGCGGGACAAGCGGATTCCGCTGGAGCTGTGCCCCAGCTCCAATGTGCAGACCGGCGCCGTGAACAGCATCGCCGAGCATCCGTTCGACCTGCTGGCCCGCACCCGGTTCCGGGTGACCGTGAACACCGACAACAGGCTGATGAGCGATACCACGATGAGCCTTGAAATGTGCCGCCTGGTCGAGGCTTTCGGCTACGGCTGGAGTGATCTCGAGCGGTTCACCATCAACGCGATGAAATCCGCCTTCATTCCCTTCGACGAGCGGCTGGCCATCATCGACGACGTCATCAAACCGCGCTATGCGGTGCTGATAGCCGGCTGACGCCGCCCAACCGAAAACCGGTCGGGCGGCGCAGCTTTCGGCTCAGCGGGTGAGCCGGGTGCCGGTGCGGCGGCCCGTCAGCGCCTCGTACAGCGCGATGAGGACGATGGCGGCGCCGACGCCGATGAAGAACGGCACCCAGGCCACACCACCGTTGGCGTTGTGGTATCCGAATTGGCTGGCGGCCCACGACCCGATCAGACCGCCGACGGCGCCGAGCACCACGGTCATGATCATGCCGACGTTCTGCTTACCCGGCATCACGAGACGCGCGACCAAACCGATGATCGCGCCCACGACGATGGCGAGGATTATGGATGTGATCACTTCAGCTCCTGTCATAACGGCTCCCGGGGTGGGCGCCATCTTCGAGAGGATTTCCCGAAAAGAGGAACTTCTAACACAATTCGCGCGGAACTCAGATCAGGTCCGCCGCCAGCCCGATGGCGCGCACCGTGCCCGCCAGGTGGGTTTGCACCGCACGCAGCGCGCGCTGACCGTCGCCGTCGCGCAGCGCCTCGGCGATTTCGCGATGCTCGTCCAGGATCGCCGCCACCCGGTCGGGATCGCGCAGCGCCGATTCGCCGATCATCCGCATCTGCCGGTCCCGCAGCGACGCATAGAAGCCCGACAGGATGGTGTTTCCCGACTCCGTCAGCGTGATGGCGTGGAAGGCGCGGTCGGCGTCGAGGAATTCGGGCCAATCGGAGCGGTCGACGGCTTCCCGCTGCCGTCGTAGCTCCGCCGACATCTTCTCGAAAACCGCTGCGCACGTGGCGGGTCCGCGGCCCACCACCTTGGTCGCGGCGAACTGCTCGAGCACCAGCCGTGCCTCCATCACCGACCGAACCTCGTCCGGGGAGACGGGGACGACCAGGGCGCCGCGCTGCGGGTACAGCCGCAGCAGCCCCTCGGCCTCCAGCCGCAGGAACGCCTCGCGCACCGGGGTGCGCGACATGCCCAGCGCCGTCGCGACATCCCCCTCGCTGATCAACTCGCCCCCGGGGAACGCGCCGGTGAGCACCCGCGTCTTCACGTAGTCCAGCGCCCGGTCCTTGGCCGTGCCCGGCCGCGGCTCGCTCGTTGCCACTGCAGCCTTCCGGTAGCTAAGTCGTATCCCAGCAGTGTGGTGACGGTACACCACCGCAGCCCTTGACAGGGCGACAACTGAGATACAAGATAGATACGAAAGAAACATGAGACGAGCCGAAGAAGCCCAGGAGCCGTGCAAATGTCCGTCACCGAACAAACCCTGACCCCGAACCTGGATCCGACGGTCCCCGCGCCGATGGTCAACGTGGCCGAGTACGGGTTCGAAGGCCGCTTCCAGGACTGGACCGGCGACGCCGAATTCTTCGAGTACTCCAAGGCCGCCAACCCGATCGGCTCGGGACACGTCCCGCAGGTGCCGATTACCCGGTTCGACGCGGATGTCTACACCGATCGGCCGACCGGTGTGATCCCGCTGGACCTGTCCAAGGAGCTGCGGATCGAGACCGGCGCGGCGACCAGCCCCGCGCTGCTGGCCAATTTCGTGCGCATCCGCCCCGGCGAACGGGTCGACACCAGCCCCAACGCCACCTCCCAGCTGTACTACGTGCTCTACGGGCGGGGTTTCGCGGCGGTCAACGGCGAGCTGGTCGGATGGGAGAAGGGTGACTTTTTGACCCTGCCCGCGGGCACGCATTCGGTGTTCTACGCGGCCGCGGAC
>NZ_LZIZ01000167.1:0-16694 GCF_001666915.1 Mycobacterium sp. E3339
ACGGCTCACCGAGTCCCAGTCCGAGCTGTTGTGGCTAGTGGGCCGGCAACCGGGGATCTCGGTCAACGCCGCGGCCGGCCGACCGACGCAGTTGCCGGCGGAATCGGCCGACGACGCGAAACACGTCGGTGACCACATCAGTACTCGCCTTCACTTTTTCCATAATACCTCTGTAGCCGAGCTATTTATGTGCGCAAGCTGTGCAGAAGGTATGTACCCGCTACGTCGGGAGGCGATGCAGGACCACGTCGGACAGGGCGCCGTCGTCGACGCGGGCGGTCATGTAGGTGCAGAACGGCTGCCGGCGGCGGTCGGTGGGCGAACCCGGGTTGAGCAGGCGCAATCCGGTGGCGGTGGTGGTGTCCCAGGGGATGTGGCTGTGCCCGAACACCAGCACCTGGCTGTCGGGATACAGCCGGGACATCCTGTTTTCTCGCCCGGTTGCCGCGCCGGTCTCGTGCACCACCGTGAAACGCACCCCGGCCAGCGTGACGTCCGCGCGCTCCGGGAGCCGGGCCCGCAGCGCCGGGCCGTCGTTGTTTCCCCAGCAGGCGACGAGCCGGGCCGACCGATCGGCGAGTTCGTCGAGCAGTTCGGGCACCACCCAGTCGCCCGCGTGCACGACGACGTCGGCCGCGGCGACTTCAGCCCATACCCGTGCGGGCAGGTCGCGGGCGCGGTTGGGGACGTGGGTGTCGGATATCAGCAGCAGCCGCACAGTCCCATCTTGCGCGGTGGTCAGACCCCGGCCGTGTGGAGCCGGGGGGCGGGCGCATCGGCGGCCTCACCCAGTAGCAGGGACCGAACGAGGCTGCGCGGACCGAACGGCCGCAGCATGGAGCTGGCCGGGCGGGGCCGCACGCGCAGCGGCCACCAGAACCACCGGCCCAGCAGCGCCGCGATCGACGGCGTCATGAACGAGCGCACGATCAACGTGTCGAACAGCAGGCCGAGGCCGATCGTGCTGCCGGCCTGACCGATCGAACGTAGGTCGCTGGCGACCATCGACATCATGGTGAAGGCGAAGACCAGGCCAGCCGAGGTGACCACGCCGCCCGTCTCGCCCATGGAGCGGATGATGCCGGTTTTCAACCCCGCGCCGATCTCCTCCTGGAACCGCGACACCAGCAGCAGGTTGTAGTCGGAACCGACGGCCAGCAGGATGATCAACCCGAACACCGGCGCGATCCAGTTCAACTCCAGCCCGAAGAGGTGCTGCCACACCAACACCGAGAGCCCGAAGGCGGCACCCAACGACAGCAGCACCGTGCCGACGATCACGGTTGCCGCGACGAGAGCGCGCGTGATGATCAGCATGACGACGAAGATCAGCGTCAGCGCCGCGAGACCGACGATCAACAGGTCGTAGTGGGAGCCGGACTGGATGTCGCGATAGATGGCGGCCGTGCCGGCGAGGTAGAACTTGGCTCCGGTCAGGGTGGTCCCCTTCACCGCTTGATGTGCGGCCGTCAGCTCCGGCATGACCGCCGAGATGCCGGCGGGCGTCGCCGGGTCCGCCTCGTGGGTGATGATGAAGCGCGCGGCCTTGCCGTCCGGCGAGAGGAAAAGCTTCAGACCGCGCTGAAAGTCGGGATTCTGGAACGCTTCCGGCGGGAGATAGAAGTAGTCACCGCTGCGCGAGGCGTCGAAGGCCTGACCCATCGCGCTCGCCGTGTCGGTCATCTGGGTGATCTGTGTGACCAGGCCGGAGAAGCTGCTGTGCATCGTGAGCAGCGTCCCCTGCATCGAGGTGGCGACGGCGATGATGGGCGGGAACTCGGCGAGCATCTGGGGCAAGATCGCGTCGACGTTGTTCATCTCCTTGATCAGCGTGCTCATGTTCTCGCTGAACTTGTCGACGCCGTCGATCGCCTCGAACACCGACCTCGACGCCCAGCACACCGGGATGTTGAAACAATGCTGTTCCCAATACAGATAGCTGCGGAACGGCCGGGCGAAATCGTCGAAATCCGCTAGGTGGTCGCGCATCTCGTCCAGCGTGATTTGCATCTCGTGCATATCGCCGGTCATGCGGTGGGTCGCGTCGCTCATCTGCCCGAGCAGGCCCTGCATCCGCCGCATCGAGGCGATCATGGCGCCCAGGTCGTCGCTCATCTTGAGCATGTCGTCGGTGCGGTCCTTCATGAACTGGATGTTCTGCCGGATCGGAATCGACTGGGCACTGATCTGGAACGGTATGGACGTGTGCTCGATGGGACCGCCCAACGGCCGGGTGATGCTCTGCACCATCGCGATGCCGGGTGAGTTGAAGACGTTCTTGGCGATCCGGTCCAGGATGATCATGTCGCCGCTGTTGCGCATGTCATGATCGCTTTCGATCATCAGGATGTCGGGATTCATGGTGGCGGCGCTGAAATGGCGCTCCGCGGCGGCATATCCGACGTTCGAGGGCAGGCCGCGCGGTATGTAGAAGCGGTCGTTGTAGCTGACCTTCATGCTGGGCATGATGAGGATGCCGACGATCGCGATGACCAGTGAGGCCGCGAACACCGCGCCGGGCCAGCGCACGCTGGCGGTGCCGATTCGCCGCCACCCGCGGGTCTTGATCATCCGTCTCGGGTCGAGCAGTCCGAACCGGGTGGCCACCGCGACGACGGCGGGCCCGGCGGTCATTGCCCCGGCCACCACGACCAGCAGGCCCAGCGCCGACGGAATGCCCAGCGCCTTGAAATAGGACAGGCGCGCCAAGTGGAGGCAGAAGGTGGCCCCCGCGATCGTCAAACCCGAGCCCAGGATGATGTGGGAAGTTCCGCGGAACATGGTGTAGTAGGCGGTTTCTCGGTCCTGACCGGCTTGACGCGCCTCCTGGTAGCGCCCGATGAGAAAGATCGCGTAGTCGGTGCCCGCCGCGATCGCCAGCGAGGACAGCATGGCGACGACGAACGTCGAGAATCCCAACAGTTCGTAGTTGCCGAGAAGCGCGACAAGCCCTCTGGCGGTGCCCATTTCGAAGCCGACCATGACCAGGACCAGCAGCACCGTGCTGACGGATCGATAGGCGATGAACAGCATGATCATGATGACCACCCCCGTCACGCCCATCATCTTGAACATGCTCTTGTCGGCGGCTTCGTTCATGTCGGTCGTCAGCGGTGCCGGACCGGTCACGTACACCTTCAGCCCCTGGGGCGGCGCCGACTTGTCGACGATTCTCCGTACGGCGTCGACGGATTCATTGCCCTGGGTGCTGCCCTGGTTGCCGGCCAGGTTGAGTTGGACGTAGGCGGCCTTGCCGTCCTTGCTTTGGACTCCTGCGGCGGTAAGCGGGTCGCCCCACACGTTCTGGACATGCTGCACGTGCTTGGGGTCTGACTGTAGTTTCTGCACCAGGCCGTCGTAATAGCGGTGCGCCTCGTCGCCGAGTTGTTTATCGCTCTCCAGAACGATCATCGCGATGCTGTCGGAATCCGACTCGTGGAACGTTGCGCCCATGCGCTTGGCGGCGATCATCGCGGGCGCGTCCTGGGGCGACATCGTCACCGCGTGCTTGCGCGCGACCGACTCGATCGGCGGCACAAGCACATTCAGGGCGACGGTGAGCAGCAGCCAGCCGATGATGATCGGCCACGCGAACCTGCGGACGAACCGCATGAATCTCGGCCGGGCGTCGCTATCGGTATTCATCCGGCTTTCACCAGACAGGAGGTTTGGGCGTGGCGCCCGGCCGAGGACCGCTCGTCCTTGATCTCCCCGTTGACGGTGATGCGGCAGCCGATGTCGTCGCTATTGCCTTGTGCCACAACGCTCGCGATCACGGCGGGCACGGTCGTCGTGACCGTGAAGGTCCAGGGCAGGCCGGTGAAGTCCACCTGTTGCGGGTCCGCGTTCTTGTCCAAGTAGCTCACCGTTCCCGACGTGCCGCTGGGGCCGTAGACCTCGTAGGTCACCCGCTTGACGTGCGACGGGTCGAGCGGTGCGGCGCTGCTGCCCGTCGCGGTGAAGATCGCGTCGGAGCCGAAAACGCCGCGCAACCGCTCGACGGCGATGCCGCCGAGGGTGACTGCCGCCACGACGACGAGCGGCACCCAAGCCCGCTTGAGAAACGTGGACATCGACGATTCCTTTCATGGCATGGGCCCGCGGTGGCCACCTTGTCATACCCCTGGGGGTATTGCGCACAATCTAGCATATACCCCCCTGGGTATGGTAGGAAGGAGACATGACAAACGAAGTTCGCGGCGGTTCACACCTTGAAGCCGGCGTCGCCGGCCACGATGCCGCCGACATGGACGCGGTGCTCGCCCGGCTGCGTCGCGCGCACGGTCAGCTCGGCGGGGTGATCGGGATGATCGAACAAGGCCGCAGCTGCAAAGACGTGGTCACCCAGCTGGCCGCGGTGTCGCGGGCGCTGGACCGCGCCGGCTTCAAGATCATCGCCTCGGGCCTGCGCGACTGCATCACCCGGCCGGCGGATGGTCGCACCGACGGGCCGGCCGTGTCGATCGACGAGCTGGAAAAACTGTTCCTCAGCCTGGCCTGACGGTCCGGAGCCTAAGAAAGGGTGAAGCGATGAACCCCGCCGACGATGGTCGCTCGAAGGTGACGCTGTGGCTGGACCCGGTGTGCCCGTTCTCCTGGAACACCGCCCGGTGGCTGCGCGCCGTCGCCGAGAAGACCGGCATGGTTGTCGATTGGCAGCAGATGAGCCTGGCGGTTCTGAACGAGGGACGCGAACTCTCACCCGCGCACCAGGCCCGGATGCGCGACTCGCTGGAAGTGGGCCGGCTGATGGCCGCGGTCGCCCGCGAACGGGGCGCCGCCGGGTGGACCGCCGCCTACTTCGCCTTCGGCGAGCGATACTTCGACCGCTCCGAGCCGCTCGGCGAAGACCTGGTCGCCCACGTGCTGACCGCGGCCGGCGTCACCCACGCCACGGCCGGGGCCATGGCGGACGGATCCCTGGACGAACTCGTCCGGCGTGGGCACCAGGCCGGACAGGATGCGCTCGGCGAGACCGGCGGCAGCCCGATCCTGCGGATCGACGGGCGTGCCTACTTCGGGCCCGTCCTGACCGCGTTGCCCGAAGCGCACGAGGCCGTCGCTCTGTTCGACGCCGTCGCCACGCTCGCCGCGGTTCCACAATTCAGCCAGCTGCAACGCCCACGCGCCGCGGCCTAGCAGAACCAGACAGAGGAGGAAAAATGACAACCGGGTTGAGCACCACTTTGCACACCTCGTTCGAGGACGCGGTGAAACGGACGACGGACGCTCTCGCCGAGCAGGGTTTCGGCGTGTTGACCACCATCGACGTCAAAGCCACGCTGAAGCAGAAGCTCGGGGAGGAGATGGAGGACTACCTGATCCTGGGGGCGTGCAACCCGACGTTGGCGCATCGCGCCCTGGGCATCCATCGCCAGATCGGGCAGCTGCTGCCGTGCAACGTCGTGGTGCGAACCGACCCCGACAGCGCGGACGGCTCGGTTCTCGTCGAGGCGATGGATCCCCAGCTCATGGTCAAGGTGACCGCCGAGCCGGGGGCCCTGCAGGACGTGGCGGACCAGGCCACCGCCAAACTGCAAGCCGCGATCGGCGCGCTCGGCTAGCCCTGTTGGCTCCGCGCCTCGGCGCCCGTCTCGCCGGCGTCGAAGGTGTCGTCGGAACCGGCGGCCCCCACGTACGAGCCGTCGTCCTCGCCGGCTGCGTCCCGCGACCGCGACTCGTGCGCCTCGGGCTCGACGTCGTCCTCGGTCTTGTGGCCCTTGTGGTCTGACATATCTACCTTCCTTGCCGCTTAGGCGTTCGGGTAGGCATTCCCCCACCGGCGGCGGTGAAACACGCGCTATCGTTACCACCCGGAGTGAAGGAGAAACTCAATGCGCACCTTCGAATCGGTAGCCGATCTCGCGGCCGCCACCGGCGAAACCATCGGGCACAGCGACTGGGTGACCATCACCCAGGAGGACGTCAACCTGTTCGCCGACGCGACCGGTGATCACCAGTGGATCCACGTCGACCCCGAGCGCGCGGCCGCCGGCCCGTTCGGTGGGACGATCGCCCACGGTTTCATGACCCTGGCGCTGCTGCCGCGGCTACAGCACCAGATCTACACCGTCAACGGCATCAAGTTGGCAATCAACTACGGCCTCAACAAGGTTCGCTTTCCCGCCCCGGTGCCGGTCGGCTCCCGGGTGCGCGCGGAGACATCGCTGGTGAGCCTCGACGACGTCGGAAACGGCGCCGTGCAGGCGACCATGTCGACGACGGTGGAGATCGAGGGCTCGGCCAAGCCCGCATGTGTGGCCGAAAGCATCGTCCGCTACATCACCTGAAACTTGGCTCGACGCTAGAACTCCGCGACGGAATGCTCCAGCCGCTCGGCCAGCCGGGCCTGCGCCTCCGCGCGTCGGGTGGGAATGTGCGCCGACGGGAATGG
This sequence comes from Mycobacterium sp. E3339, assembly GCF_001666915.1. NCBI lineage: Bacteria > Bacillati > Actinomycetota > Actinomycetes > Mycobacteriales > Mycobacteriaceae > Mycobacterium > Mycobacterium sp. E3339. The sequence continues at coordinate 6,395 of NZ_LZIZ01000167.1, forward strand.
CGTTGTCACGGGCTGGTATTCACGCAACGTCCGCCGCGCGACCGTCATCTTGTGCAGTTCGGTGGCGCCGTCGGCGATGCCCAGTGATTCGGCGGCCACCATCATCTTGACGAAGGGCATCTCGTCGGAGACGCCGAGCGCGCCGTGCAGGTGCATGGCCCGCTGCACGACGTCGTGCAGGACTTGGGGCATGGCTACCTTCACCGCCGCGATGTCGCGGCGCACCTTCTGGTAGTCGTGGTGCTTGTCGATCAGCCACGCCGTGCGTAACACCAGGAGCCGGAACTGCTCGATCTGAATCCAGCTGTCGGCGATCTTCTCCTGGGTCATCTGGAAATCCGACAGCCGCCCGTGCCGCGTCTTGCGCGACACCGCGCGCTCACACATCATGTCAAAAGCGCCGCGCGCCAACGCGATCGTGCGCATCGCATGGTGGATGCGGCCGCCGCCGAGGCGGGTTTGCGCGATCATGAACGCCTGCCCCTCACCGCCGAGCACGTGGTCGGCCGGCACGCGGACATCGGTGTAGCGGACGTAGCCATGGCTGGCCCGCGCCGAGGACTCGGCGCCCACGCCGACGTTGCGCACGATCTCGATGCCCGGTGTCTCGGCCGGCACGATGAACAGCGACATCTTGTCGTAGGTGCGGGCTTCGGCGTTGGTGACGGCCATGACGATGAAGAACGACGCATGCTTGGCGTTGGTGGAGAACCACTTCTCGCCGTTGATCACCCAGTAGTCGCCGTCGCGGGTCGCGGCGGTGACGAATTGTCCGGGGTCGGAACCACCTTGGGGTTCGGTCATCGAGTAGCAGGAGGTGATGTCGCCGTCGAGCAGCGGCTGCAGGTAGCGGGCCTTCTGTTCGTCGGTGCCGAACATCGCCAGGATCTCGGCGTTGCCCGAATCCGGCGCCTGGCAGCCGAACACCGACGGCGCCCAGCGGGACCGGCCGAGAATCTCGTTGAGCAGCGCGAGCTTGACCTGACCGAAGCCCTGCCCGCCAAGCTCCGGCCGTAGGTGCGCCGCCCACAGCCCCTGGTCCTTCACCTGCTGCTGCAACGGCCGCAGGATCGACATCATCTCGGCGTTGCGCTTGTCATAGGGGTCGAGCGCCACCAGGTCGAGCGGTTCGAGCTCGTCGACCATGAACTTCTCGACCCAGTCGAGCTTGGCCTGATATTCCGGGTCCGTTTCGAAGTCCCACACGGTGACCACCCGTTCCCCGGCGCAACGTCGCGCCGGACTAGTCGATGAAGCCACCCCATCGTAGATGGCGCCGGCGGCAGATCAATCGTCGCTGCGGGTGTCGATCACGCCCTGCGCGATGTCGATGAGCTTGACCTGACTCTCCTGGGACAGGCGGCGCAGCAGGTCGAACGCGCGCAGTTCGTCCACGCCGTAGCGCTCCATGATGATGCCCTTGGCCTGGCCGATCCGGTCCCGCGTCGACAGGGCCGACTGCATCTGCTGCCCGTGGCGCCCGGCCATGATCGCCGAGGCGGCGTGCGCGGCGAAGACCGTGCCGATGGTTTCGGCTTCGGTGTCCCACACGTTGGCCTTGAAGCTGAACAGGTTCAGCGCGCCGGCGGTACGTTCCGCGGTGTACAGCTTGAAAGAAAGGCTGCTCAACACACCGCGTTCCACGGCCGCCGGCGCGTAGCGCGGCCACCGTGGTTCGTCACGCAGGTCGTCGGTGCGCACGATGGTTTGTTTGAGGGCGGCGTCGTGGCAGGGGCCCTCATCGAAGTCGTGCTGTAGCTGATCGAGCTCCGCGGCCAGGCCGTCGGTGTCCGCGACGGATTCGAAGTCTCCGCCACCCTTGATCAGCAGCACCCCGGCGACGTCGGCGGCCGGTATCAGCTCGACGGCGGCGGCGGTCACGTCGGTGAGGACATCTTCGAGCGTTCGCGGCGCTGCGATGTCGCGGGCAAGCTCGGCCATTCGCACCGCGAGCGAATGCCCGGCGTTCGGGTTCGAAGAGTCCATAAGACGCGATTGTCCACGATCGGCCCGGACCCGTCACCCGCGCACCGTTTGTCCGCAAAGGCCGGGGGTATCCGGCGACACCAGAGCCATTCTCGTCAAAAGCCTAGGAGACCCAATGTTCGTTCATAACAAAGATCTTCAATTCGAGGTCCGCGTCGACCGGCCCGACCCGCGGTTCGCGACGCTGCTGCAGGAGCAGTTCGGTGGCGCCAACGGTGAACTCAAGGCCGCCATGCAGTACTTCACGCAGGCGTTCGTCCTGCGCGACAAGAATCCCAAGATGTACGACCTGTTCATGGACATCGCCACCGAAGAACTCAGCCACCTCGAGATGGTCGGCTCGATGATCACGATGCTGCTCGACGGCCTCAACGACAATCTGAAGATTGCCAACGAGAAGTGCGATTGGATGCCCGCGGTGGCTAGTGGGGACGGTCGCGACCAGATCATTCACCAAGCTGCGGTCAACCCGCTGTATCTGGCGCTGAACGGTGGCGGTCCGGACGTGAGTAACTCCCAGGGGGTGCCCTGGATGGGCTCGTACGTCACCGCCAACGGCGACCCCACGGTGGACCTGCGCAGTAACCTGGCCGCCGAGTCCCGCGCGAAAATCGTCTACGAGTACCTGAAGCAGTACACCGACGATCCAGGTGTGCAGGACACGCTCACCTTCCTGATGACGCGGGAAGTGACGCACTTCCAGCAGTTCACCGCGGCGCTCAACGAGCTCCCGGTCAACTTCCCGCCGGGGCAGTTGCCGGGTGACCCGCGTTTCCAGAACGTCGCGTTCAACATGTCCAATGGTGGCGGCGAATCGATCCGGGGGCCGTGGAACCAGGGTCAGGGTCCGTGGCCGAAGGGCATGGAGTGGGAGTACGTCGAAAAGCCCGAACAGCAATGGCTGGGCGGCAGCACGCGCCAGAACCAGGGTGCGCAGCAAAACCCGCAGGGTTCACCCGCCATCACCGCCGAGAAGCCGTTCACGCACGAACAGCACACGCCCACAAGCTAATTGAAGACACGGAGACCGGGCGCTGAGGATCCAACGCCCGGTCTTCGAAATAACTATTTCACCTGCGGGTCCGGCGGGTTGTCCTCGGCGCGACCGGTCAAGGCGTCGCGCACGTGGTCCACGACCGCCGCGCCCATGCCCATCGTCTTGAGCACCGCCGGGTGGGGCGGGGTGTCCGGGTGGGGCCGGGTCGGGGCGATTTTCTTTGCCTGCTCCAGCTTTTCGCCGATCTTCTCCAACTCTTCCCGGTCGATCGCCATCTCGACCTGCGGCCACACCACATCCTGTTCGTAGGCGATGTGTTCGCGCCCCGCCTTGATGAACTCCTGCAGCGCTTCGCGATAGTCCGGCTCGCCCGGCTTGCCGTCCTCGAGCCGCTGCAACAACTTCTTGCCGGCCTGCTCCTGTTCGATGGCCTTGTCGACGATCCCGTCGCCGATCGCCTTGCGCACCGCCGGCCAAAAGAACTGCTCCTCAATGGCTTCGTGCTGCGACTCGGCGATGACGAGATTGTTCACCACGGTTTCCAGGCCGCTCGCCTCGGCGCCCGAGCCCGACGGCGCCCCGTCGAGCGACTCGAACAAACCGAGCACGCTTTTGTGATCGTGGCGAAGAAAAGTGATTGCGTCCATGCCTTGCCTTCCAGTCGGGCTTGTCACTCGAAGTGGCCTGCGGATACCCAGGGCCGGGCCGTTGAAACCGGGAGTCCGCTTCTGACGACTTCGAATGTGGTTGGGGGAAAACGTCGATCGCATTCGCGCGACCGTCGGGCTAGCGCAACTTAGGCAGGACGTTGGCGCCGTAGTACTCGATGGCCGTCAGCGGATTGCCTTGGGGGAAATGCAGAAACGGCACCGCGCCGGCGTCGAGGACCGCCTGCGCCGTCTTGATGTGCGGGGCGGGGTCGGTGCCCACGGTCCAGTTGGCCAGCACCTTGTCGATGGGGTTGACCTGCGCGGCGCGCTCGATCTCCACCGGATTCGGCTGGTCGACCGCGCCCGCGGTGAAGCGCCAGAGGCCGGCGGCGGCGGTGGCCTCGGCGTTGTCGCCGACCACCGCGAACAACTCGGCGCGCTTGCCCAGGGTCTCCGCGTCGCGGCCGGCGGCCCGCGCACCGGCGCCGAACGCGGCCAGCAGCGCGGGGTTCGTGACGTCGCGGGCCTGACCGATCCAGCCGTCGCCGTATTGCCCGGCCAGCGTTGCGCTCTTGGGTCCGCTGGCGGCCACGAAGATCGGTGGCGGCGTGGGCGGCGCGTCGTAGAGCTTCAACGCGTTGGTCTGAAAGTAGCGGCCCGCGAACGAGGTTCGTGTTCCACTCCACAACTGGCGAATCAGGCCGATGGCCTCGACCAGCCGGTCGTGACGCTCGGCGTACTTGCCGAAGGCGTTGGTGGTCGCCTGTTCGTTGAGCCGTTCGCCGGTGCCGACCCCCAGGAACACCCGCCCGGGATACAGGATCGCCAGGGAGGCAAAGGCCTGCGCCACGACGGCTGGGTGGTAGCGGTAGGTGGGGCAGGTCACGCCCGTCCCGAACGAGAGCCGGCTGGTGGCGTTGCCCACCAGCGCCAGCGTCAGCCACGGAAACATCGAATGGCCCTCGTTGTCCTGCCACGGTTGGATGTGGTCGCTGGCCCATGCGTATTGAAAGCCGGCCTGTTCGGCCGCCCGCGCGTGCGCCACCAGCTGATCGGTGCGGAATTGCTCGTGCGAGAGCACCACACCGACCCCCTTGCGCGCTGGCGGCGGCGCGGCGGGCGTGGCGTGGTCGTCCGCCGGACGCCCGCACGCGGTGGGGAGCCCGGCGGCGCCGAGCACGCCCGCACCGGCGGCCATCCGCCCGAACGCACGACGCGAGACGCCGGTCACCAAAGTGAAGTACCCGCCGCTTGGGCAACGACACCCGCGCTCAGCGGCTAGCCTGACTCGGGTGAGTCCCCAGGCGCGCCCGGCGCGGAAGGCCGACGTCCGCGAGCTGTCCCGCACGCTGGCCCGGGCGTTTTACGACGACCCGGTGATGACGTGGCTGCTGCCCGACGCGCGGGCGCGAACGGCGAACCTGTACCGGGTGTTCGCGACGATGACCCGCCACCACCATCTGCGCTGCGGCGGCGTCGAGGTGGCCTGCGACGGCCCGGGCATCGGCGCGGCGGCGCTGTGGGATCCGCCGAATCAGTGGCGCGAGACGCGCCTGGGCGAGCTCGCGATGACCCCGACGTTCCTGCGGGTGTTCGGCCTGCGCGCCGCGAGGGCGCGCGGCGTGCAGGAGCTGATGAAGCGCACGCATCCCGAAGAGCCGCACTGGTATCTGGCCGCGATCGGGAGCGACCCTTCGGTCCGTGGCAGGGGTTTGGGCCAGGAGCTGATGCGGTCGCGGCTGGAGCGTTGCGACGCCGAATGTTGCCCGGCCTACCTCGAGTCGAGCAAGCCCGAAAACGTGCCGTACTACGAACGTTTCGGTTTCACGGTGACCCGCGAGCTGGTGTTGCCCGACGGCGGCCCGACCATGTGGGCGATGTGGCGCTCGCCGCGCTAGCGTTTAGCCCCCCAATTCGGCGGGCAACCGTTTCCGCATGAGCGAAAACCCCCAGGGCGAAGTCGACCCCGCGGACTTTCCCGAGGAAGGCGGGCCCGGTGACACCCTGAACGCGAGCGAAGGCACCGATTCCGACGAAGTCCTCAACGACGACGGCGACATCGTCGTCGACCCGCCCGAGGACTGGAGCGAAGCCAACCGCTTCGGCATGACCGCGCGGGAAGAGCGCGAGGGCGAATCCCTTGATGCCCGGCTCGCCGAGGAGGAACCGGACGTCTCTCCCGATTCGCTGGGCGACGGGGCGGCCCCGGTCGCCGACGGTCCGCCCGGGCGCGCTCATCGCGGCCAGATCGACGGGGCGCCCGAAGACGGCGAGTCGCTCTATGAGGTCGTCGACGAGAACGGGGCGCCGGACTTCACCCGGACGACGGAGTGAGGGCGCCAGTGTTCGACTGTTCACTGCACGCGTGGGCGGCGCGCGTCGCTAGGGGCTGCTCTTCCAGCCGGCGATGCCGATCGCGATCATCCGCAACTGCTTGACCGCGATCCGCCGAATGTCTTCCAGCGCCTCGGTGCTCTGGGCATCCTCGATGGCCTCGGCGATGACGATCATCGCGTTGACGAACAGGGTCGCCAGCACGTTGAGGTCCTCGGTGCTCCACTCGTGCAGCCGCGGAAAGCGCGCGAGGTCGGTGGCCAACTCGGAGGTGATCAGCCGGATCTCGGTGCGGATGGCGTAGCGCAGCACGCTCAGGCCGCTGTTGCGCTCGCGCGCGATGAATCGCCAATGCTCCCGCCGCTGTGCGACGCTGGCGACCAGGATTTCCACGGACGACTCGATCACCCGGTTCGGGTCTAGCTTGCCGGCCCGCGCGTCGCGCAAGGTGTCGCGCAAGCTGCGGAACGACTCGTCGATCAAAACCAGGCCCAGGGCCTCCATCGACTCGAAGTGGCGGTAGAAGGCCGCCGGGACGATGCCGACCTCCCGCGTCACCTCGCGCAGGCTCAGGCTGGAAAAGCTGCGATCCTGCAGCAACTTGAGCGCCGCGGCGATGATGGCGCGCCGGGTCGCCTCCTTGCGCTCCTCGCGAGACCGGCTTTCGCGTGAGCGTTCGCGACCAGAACCGCGCACCCGTGAGCTAGGAGTACGGCTGTTCACTATGTGAACCCTACCACAGACCAGCAGTAAAGCCTTGACCGACCGGGTGGTGCGGCCCCACGGTATACATATGTTCACTCAAACGACTTCTGGTCGGGCCCTCGCCCGGAGTCTTCGGAAGCGAGTCTTGGGTTCAGACCTCCTCGACCTCCTCACCGGCCCGCACGGCGTCGACCGGTACACCGAGCTGGTGGCGCCGACCTGGACGCTGGACGAGGCCCGCGCCAAGGTGATCGACGTGCGGCGCACCACCGCGCGCAGCGTCACCCTCACGCTCGCCCCGAACGACAGCTTCACGTCCGCTTGGACCGTCAAGGCCGGCCAATACGTCAACCTGGCCGTGGAAATCGACGGCCGCCGGCACACCCGCTGCTACTCGCCGGCCAACGCCGAAGGCGCCGCCAACCTCGAGCTGACGATCGGTCGGCACGACGGCGGGCTGGTGTCCAACTACCTCTACGAGCGCGCCCACCGCGGCATGGTGGTCGGCCTGGCGGGTGTCGGCGGCGACTTCGTGCTGCCGGCGCGGGGATCCCAGAGACCTCGGCGGATCCTGTTCGTCTCCGGCGGAAGCGGCATCACCCCGGTGCTGGCGATGCTGCGCACCCTGGTGGCCCAGGGCCACCCGGGCGAGGTCGCGTTCATCCACTACGCCCGCACCCCTGCCGAGGCGTGCTACCGCGACGAGCTGGCGACGCTGCCCGGCGTTCGCGTGCTGCACGGCTACACCCGGGCCGACGGCGGCGACCTCACCGGTCGATTCGGTGCGGCGCACCTGCAAGCGGCGATGCCGGAACCCGACGCGGTGTTCGTCTGCGGCCCAAAGCCTTTGGTTGAGTCCGTGCGAGACCACTGCGACAACGTCCACACCGAAAGCTTCGTGCCGCCGTCGTTCGAGGTGCCGGCCAACCCGTCGGGCGGACGAATCACCTTCGCCGACAGCGGGGTCGACGTCGTCGACGACGGACGCCCCCTGCTGGAACAGGCCGAATCGGCCGGCCTGTCACCCGAAAACGGCTGCCGGATGGGCATCTGCCACACCTGCACCCGGCGCAAGACCACCGGCACGGTGCGCAACCTGATCACCGGCGCGGTCTCGACCGCTCCGGACGAGGATGTGCAGATCTGTGTGTCCGTCCCGGTCGGTGACGTCGGTCTATCGCTGTGACCATATTGGAGGAAAAGCCATGACACAGAACAAGATCACCCTGACCCCCGAACAGGCTGACGCGTTCGGCCGCGAGCTGGACGCCATCCGGGAGCGCGTGATCGCCAGCCTGGGCGCGGAAGACGCCGACTACATTCGCCGCGTCATCAAGGCCCAGCGCGCGCTGGAAGTCGGCGGGCGTGCGTTGCTGTTCCTGCCGCCCGCCTGGCTGCTGGGCACCACGATGCTGGGCTTGTCGAAAATCCTGGACAACATGGAGATCGGCCACAACATCATGCATGGCCAGTACGACTGGATGCGTGACCCGACGATCTCCGGGCGGTCCTTCGAGTGGGACACCGCGTGCCCGGCGGACCAATGGCGCCACTCGCACAACTACATGCATCACACCCACACCAACATCGTGGGGATGGACCGCGACATCGGCTACGGCATCCTGCGGATGAGCGAGGACCAGCGTTGGCAGCCCTACTTCCTGGGCAACCCGCTCTACGCCTTCCTGCTGATGGTGCTGTTCCAGTACGGCGTCGCGCTGCACGAGCTGGAAACCGAGCGCATCCGCGCCGGTGAGATCGAACTCGCCGACAAGCGCGACGTGCTGCGGCAGATCTGGAAGAAGACCCGCCGGCAGACGCTCAAGGACTACGTGGCCTTCCCGTTGCTGGCCGGGCCGTTCGCGCCGTTCGTCTTCGCGGGCAACCTGTCCGCCAACCTGATGCGCAACGTGTGGTCGTACATGATCATCTTCTGTGGCCACTTCCCGGACGGCACCCAGGAATTCACGGTCGAGGAGACCCAGAACGAGTCTCGCGGCATGTGGTACTTCCGCCAGGTCCTCGGTTCGGCAAACCTGACCGGCGGCAGGCTGTTTCACTTGCTCTCCGGCAACCTGTCCCACCAGATCGAGCACCACCTCTTCCCGGACATGCCCGCGCGCCGCTACGCCGAGATCGCGCCCGAGGTGCAGGAGATCTGCGAGCGCAACGGCATCCCCTACAACCGCGGACCGCTGCCGCGGCAGTTCGGCACCGTCGTCCGCAAGATCGTTCGGCTGACCTTCCCGGACTCGATCCGGCGGAAAGAACCCACCGGCCGGCCGGCCGACTCAGAGCCCGTCGCGGCCTGAGGCGTCGCCCACGTCCCCCGCGCGCCGGGCATTGCGCGCGGGGGACAATGGGCTGCGTGGAGTGGACCGGCGCGCGCTACGCGGACAAACCGACGGTGGAGGCATCGACGTGGATCGATGCCGATCCGTCGCGGGTGTGGGGCCTGGTTTCCGACATCAAGCTGATGCCGACGCTCAGCAACGAGCTGCAAGCCGTGGAATGGGCCGAGGGCGCCGACGCCCCGCGGGTGGGCGCCCGGTTCGTCGGGCACAACGAGCACGACGCGTTCGGGCGGTGGAGCACCACGTCGCAAATCGTCGCGTGCGACGAGCCACGCGAATTCGCCTGGGCCGTCGGTGAACCCGACCATCCCGCCGCGATGTGGCGGTTCCGGCTGACGCCCCGCGATGGCGGCACCGCGCTGAGCTACTGGATGCAGATGGGCCCGGGGCGCTCGGGGTTGTCGGTGGCCATCGAATCGATGCCCGACAAGGAGCAGAAGATCGTCTTCGTGCGGATGCGCGAATTCGAGGCCGCGATCGGCAAGACGCTCGCGGCGATCAAAAGACTGGCCGAGCACGGGGTGCGCTGATGCGCACCGCGACGACGGTCGAGCTGTCGAGCGCCGCCCGGGAAACCGCGGACTTCGTCGTCGAGGCGGAGAAGCTGGGCCTCGACGTGTGCTGGGTCGCCGAGGCCTGGGGGTCGGACGCGCCGTCCGCGCTGGGCTACCTCGCGGCCCGCACCGGGCGGATCCTGCTGGGCTCGGGCGTGCTGCAGGTCGGAGTGCGCTCGCCCGTCATGGTGGCCCAGACCGCCATCACGCTGTCCAACCTGTCCGGCGGCCGGTTCCTGCTCGGGCTGGGCGCGTCGGGTCCGCAGGTGATCGAGGGCCTGCACGGCCTCTCGTTCAGCCGGCCGCTCGCGCGCATCGCCGAAACCGTCGACATCGTGCGGCAGGTGTGCGCCGGAGGCAAAATCTCGTACGCGGGCAAGCAGTTTCAGATTCCGTTGCCCGACGGCGAAGGGGTGCCGATGCGGTTGTCGACCCGGCCCGAGCACCCCATCCCGATCTACCTGGCCGCGCTGTCACCGGCGATGCTGCGGTTGACCGGTCGGATCGCCGACGGCTGGCTGGGCACCAGCTTCGTACCGGAGGGCGCCGGCGAGGCGTACTTCTCGCACCTCGACGAGGGGCTGACCGCCGCGGGCCGCACGCGCGCCGACGTCGACATCTGCCAGGGCGCCGAAGTCGCCTTCGCGTCCGACGAACACGAGCTGCGCGACATGGTCGCCGCGCGCAAGAAGGAGCTCGCCTTCAGCCTCGGCGGGATGG
>NZ_LZIZ01000168.1:0-1325 GCF_001666915.1 Mycobacterium sp. E3339
AGCGGCACCCACGCCGGTGCCGGCCCCCGATACGGATTCCGCCCCACCGTCATGGCCCGACCCCCCTTCGCCGGATAGCCGCCGGTTTCTCTCAGCACCGCCGGAACACGCTTTAGCGCGCGAAAAGTGCCGCGCTAAAGCGTGTTTCGCTATCCGGCGACGAATCGGGCATGCGGCGGCGGCGTGCCCGGTCCGGGCCGGCTCGCAGCGTCGCCATGATGAACGCGGCGCGGGCCTTTTTCTGCGACCGGATTTTTAACCCGCCCCGAGGCTGACGCGCCCGGACCTTCGCGGGGCCGAGAATGGGCGGCGATCCGCCCGGCGTCCCGTTCCCGCAGGTAGGCGGGCGGCCCGCCACCGCGCGCATCCGCCCGGCGTCTCGTCGGCCACGCTCCCCGCCGCCCAGCGAAGGGCATGGTTGCCTTCCTGCCGGCCGCTCGCCGCCAGCGCCGCCGTCTCGCGGCGATCTAGCCTTCGCAAACGAGCGAATTCGCTTGAAACCAGCCAGCCAGACCACTCGCGAGGGAAACACATGTCGTTCGAACCGGGCGGTTCGTCAGGTGTTTGACTTCGGGGCGTTACCGCCGGAGGTGAATTCCGGGCGGATGTATGCGGGTCCGGGTTCGGGGTCGTTGATGGCGGCCTCGGCGGCGTGGGATGAGGTGGCCGCGGAGTTGGCGACGGCGGCCAGTGGGTATGGCTCGGTGGTTTCGGAGTTGACCAGTGGGCCGTGGGTGGGTCCGGCGTCGGCGTCGATGGTGGCCGCGGTGGTGCCGTTTGTGAGTTGGCTCTCGGCGATGTCGGGGTTGGCCGAGGAGACGGCCAGTCAGGGTCGGGCGGCCGCGGCGGCGTTTGAGGCGGCGTTTGCGATGACGGTGCCGCCGCCGGTGATTGCGGCGAATCGGGTGTTGTTGGCGACGTTGGTCGCGACGAACTTTTTTGGTCAGAACACCCCGGCGATCATGGCGACCGAGGCTCAGTACATGGAGATGTGGGCCCAGGACGCGGCGGCGATGTATGGGTATGCGGCGGCCTCGGCCACGGCCTCGGAGTTGACCCCGTTTGCCGCGCCGCCCAACACGACCACGCCTGATGGGTTGGCCGATCAGGCGTTGGCGGTGAGCCAGGCGGCCACTCAGCCGGCGGGCAACACCGCCCAGACGGTGGCCTCCAACGCCACCCAGGTCGCCGCGCTGGCACCGCAAGCCGCCGCCGTGCAGCAGGCCAGCACCGCCGCGACGACACCGCCCGGGCCGTTCACCTGGCTGACCAGCGCCATCCAGAACTTCCTGCAAAGCGGGTTGCCCACCCCCACGAACAACTAC
>NZ_LZIZ01000169.1:0-7689 GCF_001666915.1 Mycobacterium sp. E3339
TCGGAACGCGGCTCACCCCGAGCCCCAGTGCGATTTCATTGCGGTCGACGCGGTCGCCGGTGCGCAGCTCCCCCGTCGTTCCCCCACCCCTCGAACTGGTCGCCGACGCCGACCCCGTCGGCGTCGAGGCCTCGCTGGCGATCTAGGGCGCACGCTCACCCGACGAAGCCATCCGCCGGTCGTTACGGTGGCAGTGATGAATGCGCGCGTGGATCGGCACCATCGGCGCCGCGGAAGGTTCTTCGGACTCGCCGCGACCATCGTGCTGGTGTGCGGCACGGCATTAGGCGGGCTGGCCGCGCCCGCGACGGCCGACTGGAATCAATGCGCCCCGGCCGGCTTGGACAGCGCGCGCGTCCTGCCCAGGGATCTGACCGCGAGCCAGCCCACGCCGGAGGAAGACGACGACACCACACCGTCGGTCGAACCGCTCAGCTCGGTGGACGTCGGCGCGCTGGGCCTCGGCACACCGGGGGTGCTGACGGTGGGCACGCTGTCGGACGCCCCGCCCAACATCTGCATCAATTCCACCGGCGAGTTCACCGGCTTCGACAACTTGCTGCTGCGCGCGATCGCCGACAAGCTGCACCTGCAACTGCGCTTCGTCAGCACCGACTTTTCCGCGCTCCTGGCGCAAGTGGCATCCCGGCGCTTCGACGTCGGCTCGGCGTCGGTCAAGGCCACCGACCAGCGTCGCCGCACCGTCGCGTTCACCAACGGCTACGACTTCGGCTTCTACTCGCTGGTGGTGCCGCCCGGCTCGCCGATCCACAACTTCACCGATCTCGCCGCCGGCCAGCGCATCGGCGTGGTCCAGGGCACCGTCGAGGAGTCCTACGTCGTCGACACCTTGCACCTGCAGCCGGTCAAATACCCCGGCTTCGCCACCCTGTACGCCAGCCTGAAGACCCGCCAGATCGACGCATGGGTGGCACCCGGAACCCTCGCCGCGAGCCTGATCCGGCCGGGCGACCCGGCGGTGACCGTCGCAAACACTTTCAGCCCAGGCAATTTCGTGGCATACGCGGTCGCCAAGGAAAACAAGCCGCTGACCGACGCGCTCAACGCCGGGCTGGACGCGGTGATCGCCGACGGCACCTGGTCCAAGCTGTACTGCGATTGGGTGCCGCGCACGCTGCCGCCCGGGTGGAAGCCCGGGTCGAAGGCCGCGCCCGCCCCGAACCTGCCCGATTTCGCGGCGATCGCCGCCGCACAGCACCGCACCTCGGCCCCGGCCGCGCCGAAATCCACGCTGGCGCAGTTGCGGGATTCGTTCTTCGACTGGGACATGTATCGGCGGGCCATCCCCCTGCTGCTGACGACGGGGGAGACGTCGTCGGGCGGGGTGAACACCCTGCGCCGGGACAGTTCGGCCAGCATCGTCTGGGCCGCCAAGTAGGAGCGGCCGACGCACGCGGCCCGGGCGGCCTCGGGATCACGCCGATTGATAGCGGCGGTCTCGTCCTCGTAGAACGGCAGCATTTCCTCGCGGCCGCCCTGGTAGGTAAGCCAGAACACCCGGGGGATGAGGTTCTGCGACGCGCGGATCGTGGCGTGCAACCGCGGCCCGGCGTATTCGTCGTTGATGGTGCGCCGGTATTCCGCCGCGACGTCGCAGAAGGCGCGGGAATCCTTCGCCGCGCGCATCGTTCGCATCAGGGCGTCCAGTTGCCCGAGGATGCGCGGGGTGGGACTGGTTGCCGCACGCGCGGACGCGATGCCGTTGAGCAGGCCGTCGAGCTCGTGATGCTCGAGCACGGTGGCTTCGTTGAACCGCTCGACGAATGCGCCGCGGTGATAGCGGGTCGACACAATGCCGTCGTGTTCGAGTTGAACCAACGCCTCTTGAATCGGAACGCGGCTCACCCCGAGCCCCAGTGCGATTTCATTGCGGTCGACGCGGTCGCCGGTGCGCAGCTTCCCCGTCAGCAAGAGGTGAAGGATGTGCGCAACAACCAGGTCTTTTTCTTTGACCCCGTATTTCTTTGGCATTCGTTCTTGAGTCTCTTTTCAAACCCGGTGCGGCCATCTAGCGCGAGAAGTTTCTCACGAGTGGGCTCGTATTTTCCGGTGTTTGACGGATAAATGGTCTCACCGGCCGTCGCGCCACCGGCACAACGCTCGATTCGCCCCCGCCGCCTCCCGCCGAGTGTGCGGCCAGCCGCACATTCGCGCTCGCGCATCGCCCGCAGCAGCGCGACCGCGCTGGCGGGACAGGCCGACGGCGTTGCCGATCCGCGCGTGTCGGCGCGGGTCATACGACCACCGTATGCTCACCGCCCGTCGAGCACTCCGCGCAGCAGGTCGATCAGGGCCAGGGGCTGGTCGCTTTGCACGGAGTGCCCGGAGTTCTCGACGACGTGCGCCGTGCGGAAATGCTTTGTGCGGCGGCTTAATTCGGCCGCGTCGTCGTCGCTGACGAATCCCGAGTTGCCGCCGCGGATGAGGGTGATGGGTGCCGACAGCCGGTCCACGTCCTCCCACAGGACGTCGAAGTCGGGGAACTGGCGGATGGCGTCGTAGCGCCAGGTCCAGTTTCCGTTGTCCAGCCGGCGCGAGTTGTGAAAGACACCGCGGCGCAGCGCCTTCACCTCCCGGTGCGGCGCGGCGGCGATCGTCAGGTCCAGCATCGCCTGGAAGCTGGGGAATTCGCGTTCCCCGTGCATCAATGCCACCGTGCCCTGCTGCTCCTTCGTCATCTCCGAGTGCCGTTGCAGCGCCGACGGGGTGACGTCGATCAGGACGAGTTCGTTCACCAGTTCGGGCGCCACGGCGGCGAGCCGGATCGCCGTCAACCCGCCCAGCGACATGCCCACCACCAGATCGGCGCTGGGCGCGTGCTCGCGCAGAGCCGGCAGCAGCGCGTCAGCGTTCAGCTGGGGCGAGTAGTCACCGTCCTCGCGCCATGCCGAATGGCCGTGCCCGGGCAGGTCCACCGCCAGTGCGGGCTGTCCGAGCCCGACGACGACGGTGTCCCAGGTGTGCGCGTTCTGCCCACCACCGTGCAGGAAGACGATCCGCGGGGGAGCGGAGCCCCAGCGCAGCGCGCTGATCTTGCTCGCATCCGCGCCCGCCTCGACGCGTTGCACGGCGGGCAGCGGACCGGTGGCGCCGGCCTGCTCGGCGTTCTCGGACAGCAGCGAGAATTCCGAGAGCCCGTCCAGTTCGTCTTCGGAGATTTCGGTCACGACCATGAATCTAGCCGCGCCGTCTAGAGGGGGTAACGACGGCGGATGCCGTGGAACCGCTCCCACATCGCCGCCGCGCGCTCGGCCGAAGTCACCAGCGTGGTGTCCGCGGGCAGCGCGGTGAGGACGTCGTCATGCTTGACGACGCGGGTGTTCAGCACGGCGGGTTCGCCCTCGAGCATGTGCCGGTAGGTCAGGTTGCCACACCGAAAGCCCTGGGTGTCCAGCCAGTTGTGCACGCCGGGATCACGGTGCGCCATGACCAGCCGCACGCGGCCGTCGGCGTCGACGGCCGTGCGGCTCGGCGTGTAGCTGACCGGCCGGTACAGGTAGTCCATGCTGGTGAAGAAGACGCCCATGTTGGTGAGCATCCACAGCCCGGCGTGGTCGTCGAATTCGACGATCAGCACCTCGTCGTCGGCGAGTTCCCAGTACATGTTGGCCGCGGCCCGGCCGCGCTTGTTGTCGGCGTCGGTCGCGTCGACGCGCGGGAAGGCGTTGGGGTGCTCGGCGTCGACGCCGCCGTAGGTGAACGGAAACTCGGGCCAGTCGGCCATCAGGCCGGTGATGAAATCGCCGGCCCAGCGCATCGCCTCGACCATCTGCTCGGCAGAGGGCAACGGCTTGGGGGAGTCCATGTCGATTCGCTCGATGCGCAGCTGCGCCGGCAGCTCGTCCCAACGGTCGAACCCCTGACGGATGAACAGCTTGCGCGACCGGTCGGTGGTGGGCAGCCAGTTCGGCCCGCGCTCGGGGCCGCCGATGTAGAGCTCGAATTCACCGGTGTCGTCGATGCGGAGTTGATGGCCGAGCAGGTTGGCTTCCGGTGTGTCCCCGAAGGGTTCGTGCAGCACCCCCGGGCCGGGCCTGCGTGACCCCTGGACCGTGACGTTGAAGAACCGCGCGGTGCCGCGGGTGCCGGTGAGCCGGTAGGTCGACTGCCCGTCGATCCATGCCTGCTGATAGGTGAAGTCGGCGCAATCACCGCCGAGCTTGCGGGTGGGGCCGCAGAAGGTGTGCAGGGCCGGGTAGCGGGTGTCGCGCGTTTCGAGCGCCAAATCGAAGGCCTGGCCCAGGTTTTGGGTGAGAAACCGGTACGCGTCGACCCGATGCACGCCGGACGGCGGGTTGGCCTGCTTGAAGACCTGCTCGCCCGCCTGCCGCAGTCGCGCACAGAATTCGGCCCAGGCCGACCGCAGCTCCGCGTCGTCCGGACCGTCGCCGAAGGCCATGGTCACGCACCCAGTCTGTCGAGCATCGCGCTGACTACATCACATGCGCGCCGGGCGGCTTCCAGGTGCCCCTCACCGTCGATGCGGGGACCGATGAGTTCCAGGTCGAACCCGTGTGCGTAGCCGCCGGCGAGCGCCTGGGTGACGAACCGTTCGATCGGAATCACGCCGTCACCGGGAACCGCCCGGCCCGGCAGCGCCCGATCGCCCAGCACGTAGTCGCTCAATTGGATGAGCGACGTTCGGGGCAACGCCCGCTGCACCATCGTCTCGAAATCGCCTTCGGCCCAACAGTGAAACAAATCGAGGCAAACGCTCAGGCCGCCCATCTCCGCCAGCGTGACCGTGTCCCGGAGCGTATGGGCAATGTGGATGTCGGCGTACAGGCTGGAAGCATTCTCGATGGCCAGCGCCACCCCCGCGGTCTTGGCGTGCGCCACGCAGGGGGCGACCATTTCGCAGAATCGTTCGGCGGCCCGGTCCCAGTTCAGGTCACCGCGCCCGCCGGTGAGCAAGTACACGGTGCGCGCGCCGACGGCCGCGGCGGCGTCGATCACGGTTGACAGGCCCGCGCGGGCGGCATCCGGATCGCCGGCCAGCTTGCCCTCGGCGAACAGGTGATAGACAGCTTCCACGGCGTATCCGTTGCCCTGCAATGACAGTGCAAAGCGGGGATCGAGCAACTGGCTGTCCAGCACGCTCAGCCGGGAGACGCCGAGGGCCGCCCAATACGCTTCTAGTTCGGCGAGCGAGTCACCGTAGAAGGTGACGTTGTGCACCGACAGGCGCTTGTGCGTGCCCACCATGTCAGGACCGGTTCTCGATAGCGACGCCGAATCGCTCTCGGAATGGCCGGAATTCCGCGTGCAGCGCCTCGACGTCTTCGCCGATGTCGGTCAGCAGTTGGGTGGAGTAGCGGAATTTTCCGTAGCGGTCGCCGCGGTTGTCGGCCAGGTAGGCGCGCATCGCCGATTCGGCGTCGGAGGTCAACTCGCGACCGCAGAAGGCGTAATAGCGCCGAATCGTGCCGATGTGGTCGGCGACGAAGTCGGCGTAGCGGACGTGCAGGATGCGCGGATCGTCGACGAAGGGGTTGCTCATCGTGTTGGCGACGCCGGCGCGCGTCAGCTCCAGATGCATCTTCGTCAGGGCGCGCAGGTCAACCGATCCGACCATGCCGTCGGCGATGTCGGCCATCATCATGGTGCGCGACGCGGCGACCTGCACCGGGTCGCGGTGCAGCCACACCATCCGCGCGTCGGGGTAGGTGTCGAACAATTCCTTGAGCCGGAATCCGTGAAAGCCCTTGAGCACCCAGTACTTTCGCGGCCGGCGATATTGCAGCTGCTGCAGCATGGCCTTGTGCATCCGGTATTGCGCCGCCGGGTCCGTGGCGAGGCCGCCCACCAGCGACTGCATCGGCACGCGCCACCAGGCGGTCGGTGTCATCACCCGGAAGTCGAACGCCCAGGTGCGCTCGTCTTCGGGCAGCCCGTCGCCGAGCATGTCGTTGTAGGGGTGGCTGCGCAGCCACTTGGGCATCTTGGCGTTGATCTCGCGCCAGTCCGCGTCGGCCCGTTGCCGACGGTCGTCGTCCGGGCCGGCCAGACCGGGCGGCGGCGAGGGATACATCACCTCCCAGAAGCGCAGCGCCCGCGCCCCCGGGTCCACGGACATCAGCGCGTGCATCAGCGTTGTCCCCGAACGCGGTTCGCCCGTGACGAACATCGGCCCCTCGATCACCTCGTCGGCGATCGGGTAGCGGTTGCGGTCTTCGATGAATTCCAGGCGGGATGTCAGCAGCCAATGACATACCTGCGCGGCCTGCCGGTTGCCGTCGTCGTTCATACCGAGGCCGTTCAGGTGCTCGACGGCGACCGTAAAGCGTTGCGGCAACGTGGGATCGCCGTAGTCACGCAATCCGGTCTCGGCCTCCGCGGCGGCGAGCAGCTGGGCAGCGTCCAGGGGGGTGGTCACGAGGCGCCCCCGCACAGCCGCATCAGTTCGTCTTCGGCGGCGCGGACATTGGCCGCCGAAGCCTCGGCGTATTTCAGGCCGGCCATGGCGCCGTAGTCCAGGATCTTCGGCACGCGCAGTCCCGCGTCGACGTAGGTCTTCACGATCTTGGCGACCTCCGTCGGCGTCCCGTGCGGCACGGCGGCCAGCACCATGTCCGGCGTGGCTTTGTCGAGGAACGCGAGGATGCGCTCCCGCGTGAGCACCGCCGGGTCGATGTCCTGGAATCCTCGCCAGCTTTCGCCCATCGGGTGCTCGAACCCGAAGCCGCGCAACGTCTCCGCCGACACCTGCAACAGGAACGCCTTGACCAGGGGCGCTTGCAGGATGTCGGCGAGGGCGTCGGAGTCCTGGCCGAGCACGCACACCTGGATGAAGCACGGGGTGATCGCCATCGGGTCGCGGCCGGCGCGTTCCGCGGACCCCCTTACCGCTGCGAGCATTTCGGCGTAGTGCTCGGGTGTCCACGCGCCGGCCGGCCACCACCCGTCGGCGTGCCGGCCCGCGATGTCCAGCATGCGCGGACCGCTGGCGCCGATCCAGATCTGCGGCGGTTGGCCTTCGTAGGGTTCGGTGTCCAGCCGGGCGTGCCGCAGCGTGTAGAAGCGCCCGTCGAAATCGACCGGGCCGTCGCTCTCCCAGAGCAGCCGGATGACCGCCAGGGCTTCCTCGAAACGGCTGACCGGTGTGGAGAAGTCGAAGCCGTAGGGCAGGGTGTTCTCGCTCTCGCCGCTGCCCAAGCCCAGGACGAAGCGGCCCCTGGCGAGGTGATCGATGGTCAGCGCCGTCTGGGCGAGCATGCTGGGGTGGCGGCGCACGGTGTCGACGACGGCGCTCACAATCGGAACGTGCTCGGTGAGGACCGCGGCAGCGGCGGCCACCGCCAGGCCGTCGAGGTGGCGGTGCGGCGACGGGGATGCGGTCGCCAGGTCGGTGAATTCGGGCGTCCAGATCGAGTCGGGCCAGAAGCTGACCATGTGGTCGGGCAGCCAGATCGAGTGGTACCGGCCGCCGTCCAACTCCTCGAGCCGGGACAGATCCAGCGGAAGCGTCGTGCGCAGGAAAGCGGCGGGTTGAACGGTCATCGAGAGATGATGCTAAGCACCCGCACAGCGCTGTGTCGCCGAAACGGCCGCGAGCGGCCGCAGCACCGAGCGTCACGCTGGTGTGGCGGGGGTCGCCGAGCGTCACGTTGGCGTGGCAAACAGGCCCGCCATCGAAACGATTCGTGCGGTGAGGTCACCGAAGCGACC
>NZ_LZIZ01000170.1:0-924 GCF_001666915.1 Mycobacterium sp. E3339
CGCCGCAGCACCAGGCGACGATCGACGCGCTCAAGAAGCTCGACTTCGCCGACAGCACGGCGACCGGGCAGGCCATCTTCACCGCCCTGCACGCGGTCAGCGCCACCGCCATCACCGGTGGCGACACGCCGCCGCCGGCCCGCATCGTGCTGCTGTCCGACGGCAAGGAGAACAAGCCGTCCAACCCCAGCGACCCGCACGACGGGGCCTACACCGCGGCGCGGGCCGCCAAGGCCGAGGGCGTGCAGATCTCGACGATTTCGTTCGGCACGCCGTACGGCACCGTCGAGTACGAGGGCGCCACCATCCCGGTTCCCGTCGACGATCAGACGCTGAAGAAGATCTGCGAGATCACCGACGGCCAGTCGTTCCACGCCGACAGCCTGGAGTCGCTGAAGGACGTCTACGCGACTCTGCAGCGCCAGATCGGCTACGAAACCGTCAAGGGCGACGCCAGCCTGGCCTGGATGCTGCTGGGGGCCGTCGCGATGGCCGGCGCCGTCCTGGCCGGCCTGTTCCTGAACCGCCGGCTGCCCTCCTGAGCGATCAGACCGGCAGTCGCCGGTTGATCAGCAGCGCCAGCGCCGTCGCGATCAGGGCGGTGAGCACGCCCAGGCGCAACCACCCGGCACTGCCGGGACCCGGCACGGTGCGGTAGCCGATGTCCTTCTCGATGGCGTTGTAGCTCTTGGACAGCTCGTCGACGGTGCCGGCGGTGTAGGACTGCCCGCCGGAGAGCTTGGCGATCATCTTCATCTGGTCCGTCGAGACCGGCACCGCGACCCGCTGCCCGTCCATCTCGATCTCGCCGGTCTTGGTGCCGAACGAGATCGTCGAGATGGGCACCCCCTCGTCGCGGGCCAGCCGCGCCGCGGTGTAGGCCCCGTCGTGCGGGTCGCTGGGGTTGGACGGCTTGTTCTCCGA
>NZ_LZIZ01000171.1:0-4352 GCF_001666915.1 Mycobacterium sp. E3339
CCGCGCCCCGAGGTCACCGTGCACGTCACGCCGGCCGTCTCGGACCGGCAGCTAAACGGCCCGGCTCCAGCCGTCTGGCCGTAGCCGAGGCTCGGCGTGCCTTCCGGCGGATTGGCCAGGCAACCCTCGCCGGCGCAGCGCGAAAGAACACCGGCGGCGTCCATGGTCACCGACTGCGGCGGGGTGATGCTGAAGCAGAACGCCCCGTCGGGGATGCCGCGGCGCTGGTAGTCGATCTCGCAGCTGATGTTGCGCGACGGGGACAGGAAGGTCACGTAGTTGTCCGGATCCGCGGCGGCCGAGGGAACGAAGGCCACGGCACCGGCCAGGGCGGCCGCCGCGGCGGTCAGCGGTTTTGTCAACACAGGAGACAACCTTACGACTCGTCCGCAACGCCGAAGGTGTTCACGGCCATCGCCAGCAACAGGTATCCGCCGATCGTGAATACCAGATCCATGCGTTGCCGGTCGCTGAAGGCGCGGCCCAGCTCGTCCCAGGTGGACTGCGTCACGTTGCTGTCGGCCGTCAATTCGTCGACGGCGCGAATCACCGTCCGGTCCAACGGATCCAGGCCCGCCCCGGAGCGGATGCCGTCGATATCCCGCGAACTCAGGCCGGCTCGTTCGGCGATGGGCAGGTGGTGTGACCACAGGTAGTGACAGTCGGCAAGGTGGACCACCCGCAGCAGCGCAACCTCGCGAATCCGCGGCGACAGCGTCGAGCGCCTGAGCAGGTAGGCGTTGAACGGAAGGTAGGCGCGGGTCAGGTCGGGATGGCGCACCAGGGTCGACAACACGTTGCCCGCGCCGCCGGGATTCGCCCGCTCCGCGGGTATCAGTGACGCCAGCGAGGTGCGGGCGCGCTCGTCCCATTCCTCGGCGGGCAAGGGCGTCAACCGGATTGGGCGCGGACCGGTCACGGCTATTGGATCGGTTCGTCGCCGAGCACGGTCGTGCGCAACATCTCGCGCTGCGAGCTCGGATCATAGGGAGCGGCCCGGTGCAGCACCCCGCGGTTGTCCCAGATGACGGTGTCGCCCACCGACCATGTGTGGCTGTACACCTTGTCCGCCCCGGTGGCCCGCTCGAGCAGTTCCTCGAGCAGCGCCCGGCCCTCGTCGAGGTCCATGCCCACCACGTAGTCGGCCGACGCGCCCAGCACCAGCGACTTTCGGCCGCTGCGGTGGGTCCACACCAGCGGGTGTTCATGGGTGCGCCGGGATCGCCACGCGGCCACCTGCTCAGGTGTGGGGTTCCGATGGGCCCGCCGCTGCGAGGCCTCCAGGGAGTGCACCACGCGCAGGGAACCGAAGCGGCGCTTCTCCTCGTCGGTCAGTTCCTCGTAGGCGGCGTACGAGTTGGCGAATTCGGTTTCGCCGCCCCAATCGGCGATCTGCACCGCGGACAGCACGGTGGCCTTCTGCGGGTACTCGTCGTCGAGGGGCGTGCAGCCATCGATGTGCCAGTCGAACGTCGCCTTCAAGATGGCGGCCGATGAGTTCTTCGACGGATCCAGCGTGATCGGATAGATGCCGGCGACCGGGTGGTGGCCGTCGGCCGAGTGATCGACCTCCCCCAGCCGGCGACAGAACTCGACCTGGACCTCGGGGGTGAGCCCCAGACCGCGGAACACCAGAACGCCGTTGTGCTCCAACGCATCCAGGATGGCCCCGCCCTCGTCGGAAGCCAGGCGGGCCGGATCGAGGCCGGTCACCTCCGCGCCGACGGACGCCGTGAGCTTGGTGATGGTGAGCAGACTCATGGTCCGTCCTTTCTGGTTAAGAGCCGGGTCACGGCGCCGGCTCCACGGTCCGGATCATGACCGCGTCCGCGGCGCTGACGGGAACGGGCTGGTGCATGATCTCCACCGCCATCGCGACCATGATCAGCGAATAGATCATGCGCAGGAGGTTGAGCGCGTCGTCGGGCAGGCTGTCGAGGGGAAACTTGTCGCAATACTCGATCGCCTCTTCGAGCCGCGGGAAGAACGCGTCGTAGAACTCGTGCATCTCGGGCATCGTGCTGGTGACCCTGGCGTTCCAGCGCTCGGTTTCGGTTGCCAGACACCACCTTTGGGCATATTGCTCCAACTCGGCGAACGCGCTGGGCAGCATGGCATCGGACATCGGGCTACACCCCCGCCGGCTCGGCGGCGCGTTCGCGCCGGTAGGCATCCACCCAATCGACGACGACCTTGTGCAGATGGCGCACCAGGATCTCCTGGTCGCCCAGCGGAAACTCGTCGACGATGCCGTATTCCAGTGCCGCCTGCGTGCCTCCGAGCATCCCCGCGTCCTGCAGCGCGAATTCCTTGAGCACCACCGACGCCACCTCGTGTTCGATGCGTTCGCGCACACTGCGGGCGGGGTGGAAAAACGTGTAGGCCTCGAAGCGGTGCGTGTTGTGCGAGGTGGGCCAATACCGATAGAGCAGATACCAGCCGCCGTAGATCAATATCTCGATGTTGGGGAAGATCTGGAAATTGCTGATTCCCCACGGCTCGATGCCGCCCGGGTTGAGGCCGGGCGGCAGCTCACCGATATCCGGTGTGCGCCACGGTCCGACCAGCCCGCTCTTGGTGACCCGTTCGATCGGGTACATGTACTCCTCGGGCAGCAGCCACCGCCGCCGCCCGGCGGTCGACACCAGCCGGTGCGGCCCGTCGAGCTGGAAGTGCCCGCACGTGAAACCGGCGTCGGGGTCCCGCACGTCGGGCGGCACCTGCTGCGGATGCAGGGAGGGCACGTGGTAGTACTCCTGAAACGCGTCCGCGAAGATCTTCCAGTTGCTGTTGTTGTGCGCCACCCACTCGTAGCGTTCGGTCAACTTGTCGAAGGGGTAACCGTCGAGGCCGGTGACCATGGGCCCGAGGAACTCCCGCAACGTCTGCCGCGGCTCGGCGTCGAGGTTGATGAAGATGAACCCGTTCCAGACGTCGCAGTGCACTCCCCGCAGCCCGTACTCGGACGGGTCGAGGTCGAAGAATTCGCCCTGCTGCTGCACGAATTTCAGGGCGCCCTCGAGGTCGTAGCGCCACCCGTGGTACTTGCAGGTGAACTGCCGGCAGGTTCCCCTCGTCTCCTGGGCGGGAAAGTCGTTCCATACCAACTTGTTTCCCCGGTGCCGGCAGACGTTGTGGAAGGCGCGGATGCGCTCGTCGCGGCCCTTCACCACGATCACAGACGTCCCGACGACGTCGATCTCCTTGGTCAGGTAACTGCCGACGCGGGGCACCTCCTCGACCCGGGCGACGTTCAGCCAAGCACGCTTGAAGATCGCCTCCCGTTCGAGTTCGTAGAACTCGGGCGAGGTGGAGTCGCCGAACGACACCGGACCGGTGCCCAATTCGGGATAGTGCTCGGTCCAGGACCCCTCCGCGGGCCTGCCTGACCGCGTCATCGCAACCTCCTGATCGACGTCACAACACCGCCCCACCGTTGACGCCCAAGACCTGGCCGGTGATGAACCTGGCCTCCTCCGAGCACAGAAACCCCACCGCCGCGGCGACGTCGGCCCCGGTGCCCAGGTGGCCCAGCGGGATGTTGGCGGCGATCTGCTCGTTGGAAGGCAGATAGCCGGCGGCTTGGCCCCGATGCTGCATCGGCGTCTCGATGCCCGAGGGCGGGATGGTGTTGACCGTGATCCCGTGCGACGCGTACTCGCGCGCCAGGGACTTGGTCAGCGTGATCACGCCGCCCTTGGACGCCGCGTAATGGGCGGCGAACGGTGAGCCGCGCTGAGCGCTCGACGACGAGATCATCACGATCCGGCCCCAATTGGCGTCGACCATGTCCGGCAACGCGACCTGGCAGCAATGAAAGGTGCCCGTGAGATTGACGTCGACGATCCGTGCCCAGGCCTCGGCGGTGATGTCGGCGAAGGGCGAGAAATCGAACAGGCCGGCGCTGGTCACCAACACCGTGACCGCACCCAATTCGGTACGAACCTTGGCGAACGCCTGCTCGAGCGCGGGCCGGTCGGTGACATCGGCGCCCACGCCGACCGCGGTCATGCCCCCCGCACGCAGGTCCTCGGTGACACGTTGCGCCGCTTGTTCATTGACGTCGAGCACGGCGACCCGATGCCCCCGCCGACCCAGCTCGTGGCAGGTGGCTTCGCCCATGCCCGAGCCGCCTCCGGTCACCACCGCCACCCGGCCCATCGCCGTTTCCCGACCGTTCACTCGTACACCACGTGCACCGTGCGACTGGTCGGCAACGCCTGGCAGGTCAGGACCCAACCCTCGTCGACCTCGTCGTCGTCGAGCGCGTCGTTGTTGAGCATCCGGGCGCTCCCCTGGGCCAGGCGCGCCATGCAGGTTGCGCAGGAACCGGTTTCGCACGACGACGGTGC
>NZ_LZIZ01000172.1:0-692 GCF_001666915.1 Mycobacterium sp. E3339
GTGCCGAACGAAATCGTCGAGATCTGCACGCCCTCGGCCTTGGCGGCCCGGGCCGCGGTGAACGCCCCCTGCGGGGCGTTGGGATCCAGCGGCACATTCTCGGCGCCGTCCTGGCCGGCCTGTTCCTGAACCGCCGGCTGCCCTCCTGAGCGATCAGACCGGCAGTCGCCGGTTGATCAGCAGCGCCAGCGCCGTCGCGATCAGGGCGGTGAGCACGCCCAGGCGCAACCACCCGGCACTGCCGGGACCCGGCACGGTGCGGTAGCCGATGTCCTTCTCGATGGCGTTGTAGCTCTTGGACAGCTCGTCGACGGTGCCGGCGGTGTAGGACTGCCCGCCGGAGAGCTTGGCGATCATCTTCATCTGGTCCGTCGAGACCGGCACCGCGACCCGCTGCCCGTCCATCTCGATCTCGCCGGTCTTGGTGCCGAACGAAATCGTCGAGATCTGCACGCCCTCGGCCTTGGCGGCCCGGGCCGCGGTGAACGCCCCCTGCGGGGCGTTGGGATCCAGCGGCACATTCTCGGCGCCGTCCGACTCCAGCACAATGCGCGCCGGCGGCGGCGTGTCGCCACCGGTGATGGCGGTGGCGCTGACCGCGTGCAGGGCGGTGAAGATGGCCTGCCCGGTCGCCGTGCTGTCGGCGAAGTCGAGCTTCTTGAGCGCGTCGATCGTCGCCTGGTGCTGCGGCG
>NZ_LZIZ01000173.1:0-11005 GCF_001666915.1 Mycobacterium sp. E3339
ATCAGGGTGGTGTGCTTCCCGGAGCGCTGGCTCGACCTGCGTTACGTGGGCCCCGCCAAGGACGCCGGCGGCACCGGCGAGTTGCTGCGCGGCATCGTGGCGCAGCGCTCCGCGACCACGGCCAAGACGATCGTGGCGCTGCGCAGCGCGCAGCTGATCACCTTCACGGCCATGGACATCGGCGACCCGCGGGCGTTGGTTCCGGTGCCGCCGGCGTCCTTGGCGGGGCCCACGTAACGCAGGTCGAGCCAGCGCTCCGGGAAGCACACCACCCTGATCCAGTCGGCCACCACCGGGTTGACGATTCCGCCCTCCGACACCAGACCCATCCGGGTCAGCTCGGCGCGCTGACGGTCGAGGAACGCCTGGCGTTGCGCGGCATCGCTGTACGGCGAGGTGATCGCCAGCACCCACGGGAAGCTGCCCGCCCCAATGGTTTCGGCGATGAACCAGGCGTGTTCGACCGTCAGCTCGACGGCGTTGGGTTCAGCACTCATCTAACTGGTGACTAACCGCCCCATTTGGCGGCTTCGGCCTGGTCGCGGGCGAGCATGGACGTGGTGTTGGCTTCGTGGGTGCTGGCCATCGCCTGGTAGGCGCGCACCAGACTTTCCATCGCCTGGTTCCACTGGGCCTGCCACGCCTGGTAGGTCATACCGGTGTCGCCCTGCCAGGCGTTGGACAGCGTGGCCTGCTCGCTGGCGATGTCGGAACCGAGCCCCTGCAGCGTGCCGGCGTAGCCGGACATGTCCGCGGCGTGGCTCAACATCGCCGGGTAGTTGTACATGATCTGGGACATCACAAGTCCTTTCGCGGTTGGTGGCGTCTGGCGGGATCAGAAGGCGGTGTAGCCGGAGGCCGCGGCTGCGTCGGCGGCCACGTAGGTGCCCGCGGCGTCGCCGAGGTTGGCCTGGGCGATGTCCAGCAGGGTGTTGACCCGCGCGGCCGCCTCGACGAAGCGCGCGTGCGCGGCCTGGAAAGCGGCCGAGGACTCCCCCTGGTGGAACGCCTGCGCCGACATCGCTTCCTGCTCCGCCTGGCTGATGGTGCTGCGCATCAACGCCGCCTTGGCGCCGAACGCCGACTGCGCGGCCACCAACTGGGGAATATGAGCGTCCAACATGCTCATGGTGATTCCTTTCTTCTCGGTCTCATGGGGTTTCGCTGACTGACGAGCATCGTGCTGACTGCCTGCTGACTGCCTCAGCCCCCTTCCCTCGGCCTCGTCGGGCGCGCCGGGTCTTGGTCCGCGTCGTGGTCCCAGGTGCCGGGCATCATCGGCATCCTTGGGCCATCGCCGAATTCGCCGTCCGTCAGTTTGGTCAATCCGGCCACGCGGAAGGCGTTCTCCTTCCGCGCGGTGCCGGCGAAGCCCAGCGGCCCGGCACCCGCACCGGATGCCACCGCCGCGGCCAGCCGCTCGTCGTCGCCGTAGTCCGGCGGGACGCCGATGTCGGAGTCCATGTCCGCGAACTCGTCGGCGTGATCGCGCATCGCGGCGCGCCGGCGCCGTCGCGCCCGAGCCTCGGCCCGGCTCGCCGCCGCCGCACCGGCCGCGGGGATGGTCGCCGCCGGCGCCTTGACGCCGCCGCGTCCGCCCAGCGTCGGGCCCACTCCGGTATCCGGGTCGCCGCCGTAGGCGACCAGGTAGGCCAGCGTGCTCGGCGACGGCGGCGCCGGCGCGGGGGCCGCACCCGAGCCCGCGGCGACCGAACTGGCCGGGGCGCCAGCGGGAGTCGCCACCGTCGGGGCCAGCGCGACCGCCGGCAGCAGCGAGGCCGGCTTGGTCGACGTGACGAGCGGTGTCGCCGCGGCCCCGGCCGCGACGGGCGCGATCTCGGCGGGCGCGGCGAACAAGGAACTCAGGCCGATGCCGAGCAGCAGCGGGATCAGGAAGGGCGCGGTCAGGATCGCGCCCCAGGTCGGCCAGCCCACGGCGTTGAAGAACACCTGGTAGGCGACGAAGAACAGCAGGGGGCCATTGGCCGCGAGCAACGCGGGCAGATTCGCCCAGAAGTCCTGCAACATCTTGCCGATGTTCTGGAAGAAGTCCTGCAGGAACTGGGCCAGCTGCCGGAAGAAATCCGAGATCGGGTTGGACGAGCCCTGCAGGGCGTTGGCCGCGGCGTTGTCCGCCTCACCGCCCGTCCGCACGATGGCCGGCGCCGGTGCGCTGCGCGGCGCCGACGCGAGCGCGGCTCCCGAGGTGGCCTGATAGGCGCTCATCACCGTGGCGGCCTGGACCCACATCCGCGCGTAGTCGGCCTCGTTCAGCGCGATCGGAATCGTGTTGATGCCAAAGAAGTTCGTCGCCACCAACACCCCGTGCACAGTGTGGTTGGCCGCCAGCTGCCCCAGCGTCGGCATAGCCGTCAGGGCGGCGGTGTAGGCCGCGGCCACCACCTCGTGCTGCGCGGCCACGCCCGCGCTGTCGGCGCTGGACTGCGTCAGCCATGCCAGGTACGGCGTGTGCGCGGCGGCGTACTGCTCGGCGCTCGGGCCCTCCCATGACCCCGCCTGCGACTGCGCCAGCACGCCCGTGAGTTCTGCTGCCGCCGTTGCATATTCGGCGCTCAGCGAGGTCCACGCACCGGCCGCCGCCAACAGCGGCCCCGGTCCCGGACCGGCGCTCAGCAACGCCGAATGCACCTCGGGTGGCGAAGCCATCCAGAGGGGCGCAACGGGGGCCGTCATTGTCAGGCGCCCCCATAGGTCGCGGCGGCCGCGGTGTCTCCGGCGAGGTAGCTGGCGCCCGCCTCACCGACGCCGACGCCGGCGCGGCCCAGCTCTTCCACGCCCTGGGCGGCGACGGCGGCGTGCTCCTGCCCCTGGGCGCTGAACCCGACGGCCGTCTGCAGCGACACCGGGTCTACGGCCGGCGGCACCACCGCGGTGATCGCCGGCGCCGCCGCCGCGTGCGCGGCCGCCAACCGCGCCGTCAACGCCTCCACCGCGGCGCTGGTCGCGGCCAGGCCCTCGGGAACCACTCGCAACGTCATGACTCTCCCCTTACTGTTGCGTTTCACCAAACATCGCGGCCTCACCCACCAGCGGGTTGACCAGCTGCACGTACGTGCCAGTGTCGCTGTCGCCCAACAGGATCGCCCGCCCGGCCGGCAGCCGGCCGAAGCGCTGGCCGCGGATCTTGCCGCTGTCCTGCGGGTTGCCCGCCAGCATCAGCGTGGTCGCCTGCAGGTCGTTGAAGCGGCGCAGCAGGGTGTTCGTCATCAAGGCGTGTCCGGATCCGGTGGCGCGCGCCGTGACGATCACCCGCAGTCCCAGATCGGCCGCCTGCGAGAGGATCCCGATCAGCGGCGTCCAGGGGCGCTGCCCGATGTACGGGCCGCTCATCGCCGGCGCATCCGGGATTTGGTCGACGTCGTCGATGATCAGGTAGTGGGTGTGGCCCGCATACCTGAAGCGGGCCAGTTCGGCGGGAGGCAATCCGGCCGGGGGACGCCGCGACTCGATGAGGTTGGCCAGGCCCAACATCGCCGGGGTGATGCGGTCGATGTTGGCGGTGTACTCGTTGTCGGCGAACAGCGGCTCGTCGACCAGGTGCAGCCGCCGATCCACCACCGTGAACGCCACCTGGTCGGGCGTGGAGTGCTCGCGGATGGTGCGAATGATGTGGCGCAGCAAGGTGGTCTTGCCGGACTTGCTGTCGCCGAACACCATCAGCAGCGGCTCGTCGGCGAAGTCGACGACGACGGGCGCGAGGTCCTCCTCACGCTGCCCGATGACCACCTGCTCGGGACCGCGATAAAGGGCCCCGAGCGCCTCGGGGGCGAGGTTGGTCGGCAGCAGCCGCACCGGCGGCGCGGTGACGCCCGGGTAGCGGGCGTTCAGCGCGGCGATCTGGTCCAGCTCCGGCACGGCGAACAGGAAGTGCTCGGCGGCCATCGTCAACCCGCGGCCCGGCTGGTCGTGCGGCACGGATTCCGCGGGGCGCCGCAGCGCGCCGACGAGCCGCACGTTGCTGTCCCGCGGATCGTGCAGCTTGAGCTCCAGCCGCAGGCCCAGGCCGTCGCGCATCGCCAGTGGCACCTCTAGCCAGCTCGGGGTGGTGACGACGACGTGGATGCCGTAGGCCAGCCCGACGTTGACCAGCTCGGTCACCTTGGCCAGCAACGGATTACGGGTGTTGAACTGGTCGGTGTTGTCCCGCCCGAACGCGTACAGGTTGTCGATGACCAGGAATACCTCGCCGTACCCGTCGTCCGGGGCGGCGCCGCGCGAGTCGCGGAACATCTCGCGCCGCTGCCGGGACAGCAGCAGCTGTTCCAGCTCGCCGAAGGTGCGCCGGATCCGCTCGGGCTCCAGGGCCGAGGCGACGCTGCCGACGTGCGCCAGGTCTTCCAGCGCCCGCAGCTTGCCGCCGCCGTAGTCCAGGCAGTAGAACGTGACGTCGCGCGGTGAGTGCAGGCTGGCCGCCGACAGGATGAACGTTTGCAGCGCGGTCGACTTCCCGGACTTGGGGCCGCCGTGGATCAACACGTTGCCGGCCGACGACGTGGCGTCGAACAGCAGCGGGTCGCGGCGCATCTCGAAGGGTTTGTCGATCTCACCTAGCGGCCACTGCCACTGCCGCTGCGGCACCCCGGCGCGGGCCAGCACCGCGGTCAGCGGGATCGGCTCGTCCAGCGGTGGCAGCCACAGCTGCGGCGCCTTCGGCCCGTAACGCGCCAACTGGTCGCCGATGGTGGCGATCAGCTTGCGCGGCGGCCCGGTGAACTCCTCGTCCTCGGCCGAGATGATCGTGTCCTGGTCCGGCTCGACCCGCCCGGCCGTGAACAGCTTCGGCTCCGGGGCGGCGTGCACCACAAGGGCTTTCGCCTGGCGCGGCGGATCGTAGATGCCGTCGACGTAGGTGCTGCGGAATTTGATCGGCGTCGCCCCCGGGGCCGGCACCAAGAAGCCCACGCCCTTGTGTTCCTTGCCCGATTCGATGTGGTAGGCGTCCTCCACCCCGATGATCTGGCGGGAAACGCTGGGGCTGGCCACCTTCAACCCGATTCGGTACGAGGTGTTCTTGTCAATGTCCTTGATCTTGCCCACGTCCAGCGTCTGCGACGCGAACAGGATGTGGATGCGGAACGAGCGGCCTTTGCGCGCAACGTAATCGAACAACTCGGCGTATTCGGGGTGATCGGCCAGCATCAGGGTGAACTCGTCGGCGACCACGAACAGCGTCGGGATCGGCGGGAGGTCATGCCCGGCCGCGACGGCGTTCTCGTACTCGGTCACCGAGTTGAATGCGCTGCCCTGCACGCGTCGGCCGGCCTCGCGCAGCAGCGTCTCACGGCGGGCCACCTCCCCGCGCAGCGTGTCGGCGAACCGGTCGGCCAGCGACTTCTTCTCGGCCATGTTGGAGATCACCGCGACGACCTGCGGGAAATGCCGGAAGCTGTCGGCGCCGGCCTCGCCCTTGAAGTCGGCGTAGATCACGATCAGCCGGTCGGCCGAGTGGGTTGTCAACAGCGCCAACAGGATCGACATCAGGGTCTGCGACTTGCCGGACCCCGTCATGCCGATCATCAGGCCGTGCGGCCCCATCCCGCCCTCGGCCTCGTCCTTCAGGTCGAAGATCAGCGGCTCGCCGGTCGCGGTGACGCCGATGGGCACCCGCAGCTCGTCCTCGCGGGGGCGCGGCGCCCACAGCGTGGGCACGTCCAGCCGCGAGGCGTCGCCGATGCCCAGCAGGGTGGTGAAGGTGGCGCCGCGGGTGGCCGCCGACCGCAGGCCGGTGTGCGTCGGGTTGGAGTCCCAGCGGGACAGTTGGCGCGCCAGGTGGGCGGCCTCGTCGGCGCCGAGCCGGTCGGCGTCGTCGATGTAGGGCCGCCAGCCGCCGGTCTGCCAACGCTCGATCGCGCCGTTCGCGACGCGCAGGATCGGCTTCTCCGGATCCGAATACTGTTCGCGGTGCGGCGGTGTGGCGCTGCGCTGCACGACGGTGACGCCCGCGCGGCCCAGCGCCAGCGTCGAGGTGTTCAGGTCGAAGTCGGGATCGTCGACGACGATCAGCAGGTGCCGCAGCGCGTCCGCGGCCCCGCCGGTGAACGCGGGCCGGTCGACGAACGCGGGTCCCAACAGCAGCACCAGCTCGTCGGGATTGGTCACCAGGAAGCGCGCCGGCCCGACGCCGTCGAGCTCGCCCGGAACGTCGGTGTGCGGCAACCATTTCAGCCAGGACCAGTCGGGGCCCTCCAGGTCTCGGGCCACCAGGGCCACGCCCAGCACCGTCGGGTCGTGCCACGTCACCGCCTGGGCGATCCAGGCGCGCATCGCCGCCCGGGCCTCCTCGGCCTCGCCGAGCACGGTGATCCGCGAGACCTTCGTCAGGTCGATTCCGGTCGGCACGTCGCGCACGATGCGGTGGGTGTCGAGCAGGCTGCGTAATGCGCTGTGCGACACCGGCTCCAGGTCGACCTCGTCCGCCGTGTCGTTCACCCGCAGGGCGGTGCTCAGCGGCACCTCGTGCCGGCCGGCCCGGAGCACCAAGAAGTCCGGGTCGTGCGGGTCACGCTCCCACTGCCGGCGCGAACCGGACACGCCGGCCAGGGCCGTCGGCTCCGGATGCGACCACTGCGCCGCCGCGCGCTGCTGGGCGGCCTGCGTGCGGATGTTGTCGCGCACCACCGACAGATAGCGCAGGTAGTCGGCGCGCTCGGCGTCGACCTCCTCGGTCCGCGTCTTGCTGTCGTTGCCGCGGTACATGGCGGTGGCCGCCAGCAACAGCACGAATGGGAAGAACAGCGTCTGCGGGGAGATCAGCCGCATCCCGGTGGCGAACAGGGCCACGACCATGCCGACGATCAGGATCACCAGCACATAGGGCATCGCCCGGCGCAGGAACGACGGCGGGATCACCCGCGGCAATTCGGGCGGCGCCTCGATGTTGATGGTGCCCTTGCGGGTGACCGGGGGCGCCAGCCGCCGGCGGGCTTCGAAGATGAGTCGGCTCATCGGGGCGCTCCCTCTGCTGATGCCACGCGGCCGGGCTTGGTGTCGGGGGGTAGTCCGTCGTGCGCCAGCAGCGCGTCGGCGCGCGACAGCGTGGGGCCGCCGGCGAACAGCGACAACACCGACCACGGCGCGGGCACCGCCGGCTCGCTCAGGCCAAGCGCCTCAACGGTTTTGCCGCGCCCGGCGGCCGCATTCTCCGCCTCGTTGTCGATGCCGTAGCGAACCCCGGTGTCGGACACCCAGAACAACGACCCGGTGCCGGGTGCGCCCGCGCCGCCGGTGGCGGTCTGGGCGAAGTAGCCGGTGCCCGGCGCCAGCGCGACGCGGGTGGCGGTTGCCGGGGTGGCGCCGACCAGGTCGACGGTGCGGATCGATTCGGGTACGGGCAGCGCCGAGCCGGACAACAGGCTCAGCGAGCTGGTGGCGGCGCCGGCCGGCTTGCTCCAGTACGCGCACGTGACCGGGTCCTTGGCCGCGTCGACGAGCGTGACCTGCTGGTCCGGATAACGCGCGGTGTCCAGCATCCGCGACACCGGCAGCTTGGCCACGGCGTCCGCCGCCAGCCGCGGGGGTTGTTCCAGGCCATAGGAATTCGTGTTCCGCAGAATCGCCGCGAGGACCGGGGAGATGGGCTGCAGGCCGTCCGGCAACACCGCGTAGTAGCGCGCCGCCCCGGGGTCCAGGGCGTACGACACCACGACCGCCCCGATCGGCGCGGGCACGCTGAAGGCGGCCGGGGCGCCGGCGTTCGGGATGCCCGGCGCCGTCAGCGGCGGCGCCTCGGGGATCGCGTTGAACAGTCCCAACGCGATGGGCCGGGGCGCGGGCACCTCAGAGTTGTTCAGCCCCAAGCCGAGTGCGTTCGTGACGGCGTGGTCGGACAGGTTGATCAGGCTGCGCCTGCCGTCCCAGAGCAACCAGGTGCTGTTGCCGCTATCGACCAGGATCGCCTGCTTCGCATCGAGTTTGGCGGCCCGCGCGCCGTCGCTGTCGGGGCGGCCGGCGATCACGGTGACGCCGGTGCTGTGGATGGCGTGTGCCGTGCCGCCGATGCCGTCACACACGGTCCAGTTGGCGTCGCGCGTGGTGTTTTGCACCATGCGCTCGGGCGCGCCCGGGATGCCGATCAGGTTGCCGCGCGGAAACCGGTCCAGCTCACTGCTTTTCACCGTCGTGGGATTGACCGGCTTGCCGACGATGAGCCGGGCCGACGTCAGATTGAGCACCGGGTGCAACTGGTCGCCCACCCGCACGTAGAGCGCGGCGGTCGCCCGGTCGGCGAGCACGGCGTTGGTGCCCACCGTCCCGTTGGGCCGGATCAGAGAGAACACGAAGCAACCGGCCAGGCCGGTGGCCAGCAGGACCACGCCCATCAGCACCGCACGCGACTGGGTGCGCAGCGGGTCGACGAGCATCCTGGTGTCGTGCAGCGCAATGCCGGAGGCGATGCGCCGCATGACGAATCGCCAGCCGCTGACCTGGTGGCGGGTGACGAATCCGCGCCGGTATTCGACCCGGTCCGGGTTGTCGTTGACCGGGGTGCGCGAGGCGAACGAACGCCGGTCGTCGGACTCGTGATTCGAGCTCATGCGGGCACCGACAGCCCGAGACCACGCAACAACGGCTGCACCGAGTTCTCGACGTCTTGGTCGGTGATCGTCATCAGCTCCTCGTCACTGAACTCCCCGGTGCCAGCGTGTTCCGAATGGTCGAGCCGGAATTCCCGTTCTTCCTCGGAGCGTTCGACGATGTTGCGGACGAACCGGCCGTTGCCGGCGATGTCGAGGTTGCGCCGGGAGATCCCGTTGGCGTCCGGTGTCGACTCGGTGGCCAACTTGGTGAACAGCGCCTCCATGTGGTCCAGCGCGGCCTGTTCGAAGACGCTGTCGCGCTGCTCGGCCATCTTGTTCGCGATTTCCACCAGCTCCGAGGGCGCGTAGGACGGGAAGTCGATGTTGCGGGTGAACCGGGAACGCAAGCCCTCGTTGGTGTCCAGGAACTTGTCCAGATCGGCGCGGTAGCCGGCGATGATGACCACCAGCCGGTCGCGGTCGTTCTCCATCCGCGCCAGCAGCGTGTCGATGGCCACCAGCCCGAAGTCGTTCTTGGCGCCGGTGGCGACCAGGGCGTAGGCCTCGTCGAGGAACAGGACGCCGTCGAGCGCGCTGTCGATGATTGCGTTGGTCTTGGCCTCGGTCTCGCCGATGTGCTGGCCGATCAGGTCGGCGCGGTGCACCTCTCGAATGTTTTCCCGCTTCAAAAGCCCTAGGCCGCAATAGATCTTGGCGACCACGCGGGCGATGGTGGTCTTACCGGTGCCCGGCGGACCGGCGAACACCAGGTGGTGCGCGCGCTGCGCGACCGCGAGCCCACGCTGCTTGCGCACTAATTCCATGGCGACCGAGCTCTTCAGGCGGGACACCTGGTTCTTGACCTCGTCCAGTCCGATGAATTCGGAGAGCTGGAGTTCGGCCTCGTGCAGCAGCACGGCCTTGCGCTCGTGGGCCGCGGGATCGACGAAGTCCTCCACGCCGGGCTCGGTGTCCGGGTCCCAGGGGTCGGTGCGGGCCTCGATCCGCGCCGCGGTGGTGGTCACGATCCCAAAACTGGTGTCGGACAACGCCTGTTCGATCTGTTCGTTCTCCGGATGGGCCGCGTACAAATCCTGCAGCACCTCGCTCGCCGATTCCTCGTCGACGTGCGCCCGCAGCACCAGCGCCTTGGCCAGCGCCCCGTCGACCGCCGCCACCGCGACGGCACCGTCGGGCTCCTCGAGGTAGGACAGCGCCGGGGCGAACATGCCCAGCCGCGCCAGCGCGGTGCCCAGCGCGATCTTGGCGGCGTGGCTGAACGCCTCGTCGAGGTCGGTGTCGTTGACGACCGGCGTCAGCAACTTCACGACGTCCGACCACCGCTCGGCGCGGTAGTTGATGACCACGGCGACCCAGCGCGCTTCCCGCCAGCTCGGGCGGCGCGCGGTGAGGCCGGTGACGATCCGGTCGGCGTCGGCGAACCGTCCGGCGGTGGCCAGGGCCGCCGCGTAGGCAAGGTGGAAGTCGTCCGGGGTGACGGCGCGGAACTGTAGGTACAGGCCGGTGTCGTAGCGGAAGCCGAGGGCCCCGGGCGCCAGATCCACCTTGCGCTGCAACACCCCGGCCGTCGTCGCCGTCCGCGACACCGCCTCCAGCACCCGCAGGGACGCATCGCCGGCGGCCGCCAGCCCGGTCCAGGCGTCGCACTGGTCGTGGGCGATGCGGGTCAGCGCGGTGAAGCCGGAGCGAGCGGCGGTGAGGTCGGCCGGGCGCTGGCGCTGGTACACCGAGATGCCGAGCGCGCGGCAACAGGTGGCGAACCGGCTGACGACGTCGCCGTCCACCCTGGTGTCCGCTCGCGAATTGACCGGCTGAACCGCCAGCAAGCCAGTGTCACCGACTTCCACGGCCACGTCTTTCCATGTATGTAGCCTCCCCTAACCTGACCCGCCTGAAGTTAGCATTGCATAAGCTAAGTGTCGAGGCGCGAGGGCCCGTCCGACTCACCACAACACTCCCCGTTCATTACCGCTAATGAGCACGTCAACGGCCATAATCAGCCGCACTTTCGGTCGTCTTGCCCGCTTCGGCGGATTGACGGGTGTTGTCAGCGGCTTCTAAGCGGCTGAGCTTATCGAAAATCATTTTCATTATCAATCCGAAGCTCCCCGCCGGAAACCGCGACGAACACGCAGCCAGTAGTCGTCCGGCGCGCCCCGAAAGTTCCGGTCCCGAGTAAGGCCATCCGGCTTCCCTAGTCCGGCTCCCAGGAGCCCGGCAGCATGGGCATGGACGGCCCGCCGCCGAACTCGTCGCCGGCCAGCGTCGCCAGGCCGGCCGCGTCGACGGCCCTCTTGCTCGCCGTCCCGGCGAAACCCAGCGGGCCCGCGCCGTGCGCGGACGCCGCCACCGCGGGCGGTTCGGGCTCGACAATGCCGTCTCCTCCGGCGTCGCCGTCGACGAATTCGTAGCGGTAGCCGCGCTGGTGCTCGTTCATCCCGGCCCGC
>NZ_LZIZ01000174.1:0-67723 GCF_001666915.1 Mycobacterium sp. E3339
TGGCGCGGTCGGTCACGCACGGCATCGTCCCCGGGCTGGCCGGGGGTCCATGGCACTGGGACCGGTGGGCGCCGGCCTCGCCGTGGGCCACCCCGCCGCCGGCGGTGATGGCGCTGGGCTGGCTGGTGCTGGCCGGCGCGCTGGCGGTCTCCTTGGTGCGCAAGCGGCGCATCGCGCCGGTGTGGCTGACCGCGGCCGGCTATGCCGTCGCCTGCCAGGTGCCGATCTATTTGATGCGCTCGTCGAAGCAGACCGCGCTGGAACTGGCCCAAACCCTGCGCTATTTCCCGGATCTCGTCTTCGTGCTGGCGCTGCTGGCCGCCGTGGCGTTCTGCGCGCCGAACCGGCCCGCCGGGCCGCGCTGGCTGGACGCCTCCCCCAGACGTGCCGTGGTGACGCTGGGTTTGGCGGTGTCGTTCGTGGCCAGCAGCCTCTATTCGACGGCCACGTTCTTGACCAGCTGGCGGGACAATCCGGCCCAGCCCTACCTGCAGAACGCGCGGGCGGGTTTGGCCGCGGCGAACGCCGCCGCCACGGCGCCGCTGCTGGATCAGGAGGTCGACCCGATGGTGCTGCAGCGGGTGGCGGCACCCGAGAACCTCGCCAGCCACATGTTCGCCCTGCTGCGGGACAGGCCCGAATTCGCCCCGGCCACAACGCAATTGCGCATGCTGGACAGCGCGGGTCGGCTGGTCAAGGCGCGGGTGACCTGGGTGCGGACCATCGCGCCGGGACCCATGCCGCAATGCGGGTACTTCGCGCAACCGGACAAGCCGGCGCGGTTGGTGCTCGACGGGCCGCTGTTGCCCGCCGACTGGACCGTCGAAATCAACTACCTGGCCAACAGCGACGGAACGATGACGTTGTCGCTGACGCAGGGACCCGACGTCAGGGTCCCCGTGCACCCGGGGCTCAACCGCGTCTTCGCCCGGCTGCCCGGCGCGGGGGACGCGATCACCGTGCGGGCCAACACCACCGCGCTGGCGTTGTGCATCGCCTCGGGTCCGGTGGGCTTCCTGGCGCCGGCCTAGCCGGCTTCGTGCGTCATGCCAGCGTGACGCCGGGCGGCGACGGTCACGCTGGCGCGACGTTCGGTGCGGAAAGTGTGAAACTGTGGAGCCGCCTAGGAGAATCGAACTCCTGACCTATTCATTACGAGTGAATCGCTCTACCGACTGAGCTAAGGCGGCACGGCGGCACGAGTCTACGGCAGGCCGGGGTGGCCCGCCAAAGTCCGGGCGATCAATCCCGCAGCTCCTGGCCGAAGGTGGCCACCATGGCGTCGACGGCGAACTTGGGCTTGACGTTGATCGCCAGCGCCTCGCGGCACTCCAGCACCGCCTCGATGCACCGCAGCAGCCGCTGCGGCGGCGCGTGCGCCGCCAGCGCCGACGCCCGCTCGGCCATGTCGGGGTGGTTGGGCCGCACCGCCCCCGCCCCCGCCGAGACCAGGAGCGCATCGCGGAAATAGGTCGCCAGGTCGATCAGCGCCCGGTCCAGGGCGTCGCGGGAGGCCCGGGTCTGGCGCGACTTCTGGCGCCGTTCGAGGTCTTTCATCGCGCCGGTGGCACCCCGCAGCGCCCCGGCGGTGCCCTTGCCGGTGCCGCCGGCGCCCAGGGCCGTCCGCAGCTCCTCGGTCTCGGCCTCGGCGCGGTCCGCGGTGAGCACCACCGCCTCGGTTTCGGCCGCGGCCACCAGCTCCTCGGCGGCGGCATAGGCCCGCGACGGCGTCGCGGCGTCGCGGACCAGGGCCAGCGCCCGCTCGCGGCGCGCCCGCGCCTCGGCGTCGGTCGCCAGCCGCCGCGCCCGGCCCACGTGGCCGCCGCTGACCGACGCCGCCCAGTTCGCGGTCTCGGGGGTCAGGCCGTCGCTGTCGATCAGCACGCGCGCGATCGCCTCGGTCGGCGGGGTGACCAGCGCGACGTGCCGGCAGCGGGAACGCAGCGTGATGGCGATGTCCTCGGGGTCCACCGACGGCGCGCACAGCAGGAACACCGTCGACGGCGGCGGTTCCTCGACGACCTTGAGCAGCGCGTTGGCCGCGCCCTCGGTCAGCCGGTCGGCGTCCTCGATCACCACGATCTGGCGATGCCCGGTGGCCGGGCGCCGCGACGCGATCTGCACGATGCCGCGCATCTCGTCGACGCCGATGGACAGCCCCTCGGGCACCACCCGGCGCACGTCGGCGTGGGTGCCGGCCATCGTCGTGGTGCACGCCCGGCATTGCCCGCACCCGGGTTCCCCGGGTGAGGTGCACTGCAGCGCGGCCGCGAAGCAGAGCGCCGCGACCGAGCGCCCCGACCCCGGGGGACCCGTGATCAGCCACGCATGTGTCATAGTCCCGGCGCCCGCATCGCTGTGAACCACGTCACCGCGGGCCGCCCTGGCGGCCGCGAGCAGCTCGGCCGTCACCACGTCCTGGCCTACCAGCCGCGTAAACACCCCGGACATCACCGGCAACATTAGCCACCCCCGCCGACATATACCGATCGGCCACCGGATCGCGACAATCCCGTTACATTTCCCCCCTTTTCGGCCGGTCGGGCGCCGCAGTGGGATGGTTGGAAGTTTCCGAAGAGTCACTGCCGACCGATACGGTGGGATCGTGGCAACACCGGCAGCACTGCCCGGGCGGATCAGCGGATTCGTCCGGTGGGTGGTGCGCACCCCGTGGCCACTGTTCTCGCTGAGCATGCTGCAGGCCGACATCATCGGCGCCCTCTTCGTGCTCGGCTTCCTGCGGTACGCCCTGCCCCCCGAGGACCGCATCCAGCTGCAGGACCTGCCCGTGCTCAACCTGGCCCTGTTCGGGACGGCCCTGGTGGTGCTGTTCCTGGCCGGCTGGATGGTCAACCTGAAACTGCTGATGCCGGTCTTCCGCTGGCAGCGCCGCGACAACCTGCTCGCCGAGGCGGACCCGGCCGCCACCGAGCTGGCCCGCAGCCGCGCGCTGCGGATGCCGTTCTATCGCACGCTGATCAGCATGGTGGCCTGGTGCATCGGCGGCGTGGTGTTCATCATCGCCAGCTGGTCGGTCGCCCGGTTCGCCGCGCCGGTCGTGGCCGTCGCGACCGGGCTCGGCGCGGCGGCGACCGCCATCATCGGCTACCTGCAGTCCGAGCGGGTGCTGCGGCCGGTGGCCGTGGCGGCCCTGCGCAGCGGCGTGCCCGAGAACGTTCAGGCGCCCGGCGTCATCCTGCGCCAGATCCTGACGTGGATGCTGTCCACCGCCGTGCCGGTGCTCGCGATCGTGCTGGCCGTGATGGCGGACAAGGCGTCCCTGCTGCACGCCACCCCGGAAAAGCTGTTCACCCCCATCCTGTTGCTGGCGCTGGCGGCGCTGGGCATCGGCTTCGTCAGCACCCTGCTGGTGGCCATGTCGATCGCCGACCCGCTGCGGCAGCTGCGCTGGGCGCTGTCGGAGGTGCAGCGCGGAAACTACAACGCGCACATGCAGATCTACGACGCCAGCGAGCTGGGCCTGCTGCAGGCGGGCTTCAACGACATGGTGCGTGACCTGTCCGAGCGGCAGCGGCTGCGCGACCTGTTCGGCCGCTACGTGGGTGAGGACGTGGCCCGCCGGGCGCTGGAGCGCGGCACCGAGCTGGGTGGTCAGGAGCGCCACGTCGCCGTCCTGTTCGTCGACCTGGTCGGCTCCACCAAGCTCGCGGCGACGCGACCGCCCGCCGAGGTGGTCCACCTGCTGAACGAGTTCTTCCGGGTGGTGGTCGAAACCGTGGGCCGGCACGGCGGTTTCGTGAACAAGTTCCAGGGCGACGCGGCGCTGGCCATCTTCGGCGCGCCGATCGAACACCCCGACGCTTCGGGCGGCGCGCTCGCCGCGGCCCGCGAGCTGCACGACGAGCTGCTCCCGGTGATCGGCTCGGCGGAGTTCGGGATCGGGGTGTCGGCGGGCAGGGCGATCGCCGGGCACATCGGCGCGCAGGCCCGCTTCGAGTACACGGTCATCGGCGACCCGGTCAACGAGGCCGCCCGGCTGACCGAGCTGGCCAAACTCGAGCCCGGCCACGTGCTGGCGTCGGCGATCGCGGTCAGCGGCGCGCTGGACGCCGAGGCCCTGTGCTGGGATGTCGGCGAGGTCGTCGAATTGCGCGGGCGCACCGCGCCCACCCAGCTGGCCCGGCCCGTGCATCTGGCCGGATCCCCGGAGCCCCAGCAATCCCAGCCCGTGCGGGCGCCCGAGGAGGTGCCCAGCGAGGCGATCGGCCCGGGCTTCTAGGCCGGGCTAGTTGCGCTTGGCGGCTTTCTTGGCCGGGGCCTTCTTGCGGGCGGACTTCTTCGCCGGACGCTTCACCGGGCCGCGCGCCCGACGGTCGGCCAGCAGTTCGGCGGCGCGTTCGTCGGTGATCGACAGGACGTCGTCGCCCTTGCGCAGGCTCGCGTTGGTCTCGCCGTCGGTGACGTACGGCCCGAACCGGCCGTCCTTGATCACCATCGGCTTGCCGGTCGCCGGGTCGGTGCCCAGCTCGCGCAACGGCGGCGCGGCCGCGGCCTGCCTGCCGCGGCGTTTGGGCTCCGCGTAGATCTTCAGCGCCTCGTCCAGCGTGATCTCGAAGATCTGGTCCTCGGTGGACAGCGAGCGAGAATCGGTGCCGCGCTTCAGGTATGGGCCGTAACGACCGTTCTGCGCGGTGATCTCCTCGCCGGTCTGCGGGTCCACGCCGACCACCCGGGGCAGCGACAGCAGCTTCAGCGCGTCGGAGAGGGTGACCGTTTGCAGGTCCATGCTGCGCAGCAGCGAGCCGGTGCGCGGCTTGGGGCCGGTCGGCTTCTTGCCCTTCTTCGCCGGGGCGCCGCCGTCCTCCTCGCCGGGGGGTTCGGGCAGGATCTCGGTCACGTACGGCCCGTACCGGCCGTCCTTGGCGACGATCTCGTGCCCCGTTTCCGGGTCGACCCCCAACGTGCGGCCCTCTTGCGGCGTGGCGAACAGCTGCTCGGCCACCTCCAACGTCAGCTCGTCGGGCGTCAGCGAGTCGTTGAGGTTGGCGCGCTGAGGCTTTGGCTCGCCGTCATCGCCAGCGACCATGCGTTCCAGGTAAGGCCCGTTCTTGCCCACCCGGACATACACGGGACGACCCTGCTCGTCGTCAAACAGCTTGATGGAGTTGACTTCTCGCGCGTCGATGCCTTCGAGGTTGACGCCGACGAGCTTCTTCAGGCCGCCGGAGCGGGCCACCGAATCGGCCACGCCGTGTTCGCCGCCGAAGTAGAAGCGGTTGAGCCAGTCGGTGCGCCGCTCCTGCCCCGACGCGATCGCGTCGAGCTCGTCCTCCATCGCGGCGGTGAAGTCGTAATCGACCAACCGGCCGAAATGCTGCTCCAGCAAACCGGTTACGGCGAACGCGACCCAGGACGGCACGAGGGCGCTGCCCTTCTTGTGCACGTAGCCGCGGTCCTGGATGGTCTTGATGATCGACGAGTAGGTCGACGGGCGGCCGATGCCCAGCTCCTCGAGCGCCTTGACCAGCGACGCCTCGGTGTAGCGCGCCGGCGGGTTGGTGGCGTGGCCGTCGGGCGTGAGCTCGATCGCGTCCAGCCGCTGGCCCTGCGTCAGCTGCGGCAGCCGGCTCTCGGCGTCGTCGGCCTCGCCGCCCGCCAATTCGTCGACGGTTTCCACGTAGGCCTTCAGGAAGCCGGCGAAGGTGATGGTGCGGCCGCTGGCCGAGAACAGGACGTCGCGCCCGCCCGACTGGCCGCCGATCCGCAGGCTAAGCGTGGTGCCGCGCGCGTCGGCCATCTGCGAGGCCACCGTGCGCTGCCAGATCAGCTCGTAGAGCCGGAACTCGTCGCCGTCGAGCTCGCGGCGCACCGCGTCGGGAGTGGCGAACGTCTCACCG
The DNA here is from genome assembly GCF_001666915.1 of Mycobacterium sp. E3339. Taxonomy (NCBI): domain Bacteria; kingdom Bacillati; phylum Actinomycetota; class Actinomycetes; order Mycobacteriales; family Mycobacteriaceae; genus Mycobacterium; species Mycobacterium sp. E3339. Next base: position 5,859 of record NZ_LZIZ01000174.1, read on the forward strand.
GCGGGCCGGATGGCCTCGTGCGCCTCCTGCGCGTTCTTCACCTTGCGGGTGTACTGGCGCGGCGACGGCGAGACGTATTCCTCGCCGTAGAGCTGACGCGCCTGCGTGCGGGCGGCGTTGATGGCCGACTGCGACAGCGTCGTCGAGTCGGTACGCATATAGGTGATGTAGCCGTTCTCGTAGAGCCGCTGCGCGATGCTCATGGTGCGCTCCGAGGAGAACCGCAGCTTGCGGCCGGCCTCCTGCTGCAGCGTCGACGTCATGAACGGCGCGTAGGGCCGGCGGGTGTAGGGCTTCTCCTCCACCGAGGCGACGGCCAGCTGGGCCCCGCGCAGCCCGGTGGCCAGCTCCGTGGCCTGGGCCTCGTCCAGGACGATGACCTCGTCGGCCTTGCGCAGCTGGCCCAGCGAGTCGAAATCGCGGCCCGTCGCCACGCGCAGGCCGTCGACGCCGGCCAGCCGAGCGGTGAACGTGGGCGGGGAGGCCTGTGGGTCGGACACGCTGGCGTCCAGCCGGGCCAGGATGTCCCAGTAGGAGGCGCTGCGGAACGCCATGCGGTCGCGTTCCCGCTGCACGATGATGCGCGTGGCCACCGACTGGACGCGGCCCGCGGACAGCTTGGGCGCGACCTTCTTCCAGAGCACCGGGCTGACCTCGTAGCCGTACAGCCGGTCCAGGATGCGGCGGGTCTCCTGCGCGTCGACCAGGTCGATGTCCAGGTCACGAGGGTTTTCGGCGGCCTCGAGGATGGCCGGTTCGGTGATCTCGTGGAACACCATCCGCTTGACCGGGATGTTCGGCTTCAGGGTTTCCAGCAGGTGCCAGGCGATGGCTTCGCCCTCGCGGTCACCATCCGTGGCGAGATAGAGCTCGTCGACGCCCTTCAGCAGGCCCTTGAGTTCGCTGACCGTGCTCTTTTTCTCCGGGCTGATGATGTAGAGCGGTTCGAAGTCGTGGTCGACGTTGACGCCCAGCCGGGCCCACGGCTCCGACTTGTACTTGGCCGGCACGTCGGCGGCGGCGCGGGGCAGGTCGCGGATGTGGCCGCGGGAGGATTCGACGATGTAGTTGGAGCCCAGGTAGCCGGCCAGTTTGCGCGCCTTGGTAGGCGACTCGACGATGACGAGTCGCCTACGGCTCCCAGTCCGGCCGCTTTCGCGGTCCGTGAGATTCGGGTCGGCCAACTACGCTTACGCTCCATCCTTGATCTGGGCCCCACTGCGGGGCCGCCCCGCAGAAGAATGACAGGCCGGCGTCAGAAATTCCGGGGAAATTCAGATACGCCAGCGTTCCTTCGCCTTCGGGCATCTGACAATTTCGCACCCTTGACCGCGACTGCGCAAACCGGCCGCCGCAGCCGCAAATGTTTTCCCGCGGTTATACCCGCGGCCAGACCGATGTCGCGTCAACGCCGTCCGGCGCGTCGCCCACGTTCTCTACCAGGCGCGATAGCCGACGGCGGCCGCTGATCCGAAGCGCCGGGCGCCCGCCGCGGGTGCCGATCAATGTCGGGGCGATTCCGACCCGCATCAAAGCCGACGCCAGCGGGGAATGGGTGTCGGGCGCGTGGGGATCCAGGCCCAACAGGTAATGGTCGCCCTCGGGGTGACCGGCCGCCAGTGTCCACGCCCGCAATTCGCGGGGTCCGGGCAGCCAGCGCGGCGGCACGGTCTTCACCGCGCCGCGCGTCCATTCGGCGGCCAAACCGACCAAGGACGCCGTGACCGCGGTCCGCACCAGCGGGGTGTCCTCGTCGGTGCGACCGATCTCGGGTTCCAGCCCCGCCTCGCGGATCATCTCGGCCAGCGCCTCGGCGCGCCACGGCTGATCCACTACCACGGACAGCCGCGCGCCCTGCGCCTCGGGACCGCCGACCATCACGATTTGACCGGAAGCCGCCAGCACCCCGGACAGATCGGCGACCGCGGGCGGCACCGACTCCGCTGTGAAGAAGGAAAGCTGGCTCACGCCAACGACAGTAGGCCAGGTCTACCATCCGCGTCTTGAACCAACCGGCGCGGCGAGGAGTTTCGCGAGCTTAGCCGCAATACGAAAACCCCCCGGCGGGCCCGCTGGGCGGGACTGCACGGGGGGTCCGTTGAGAGTCGGCTCGTCCGTTAGACGGAGCGGACTCCGGTGGCCTGGGGGCCCTTAGGGCTGTGGCCGATTTCGAACTCGACCTTCTGGTTTTCTTCGAGGGTGCGGAAGCCCGAACCCTGGATCTCCGTGTAGTGGACAAACACGTCAGCGGAGCCGTCTTCGGGGGCAATGAACCCGAAGCCCTTCTCCGCGTTGAACCACTTCACAGTTCCCTGTGGCATCTCTCGATCTTTCCTTTTCTTCTGGGTGCGGGGCATCGCTTTTCGATGCCCCGGGCCTGGTACGACCGCCATACCTCGCTCAGTCGCCGGAACTTCACCCGACCGATTAACCTCGCAGGAACCGCGGCCGCAACGATAGATCCTGCGAAGTTTTGACACGAACACAGAAGCTGCGACCGCAAATAGTCAACCATGTTCATCGCTTCGGCGACAGACTTGCGTCCCCCAGGCGTGTAAGGAGGGTGTGAACTTGGCGAGTTTCGGCAGCGAGCTGCTCGCCGCCGCGCTCGCCGGTACCGCCCCCGACGAGCACCCGCTGCGCCACGTCGCCGAGCTGCCGCCGCGAAGCGGCCGGCCGCACAATTGGCCAGCGTGGGCCGAGCCCGACGTGGTGCGCGCCTTCACCGACCGCGGCGTCGGTTCCCCCTGGTCACACCAGTCGGCGGCCGCGGAACTGGCACACGCCGGCCGGCACGTGGTGGTGAGCACCGGGACCGCGTCGGGCAAGTCGTTGGCCTATCAGCTGCCCGTCCTCAACGCGCTGGCCACCGACCCGCGCGGCCGCGTGCTCTACCTGTCCCCGACGAAGGCGCTGGGCCACGACCAATTGCGCGCCGCGCACGCGTTGACGGCCGCCATCCCGCGGTGCCAGGACGTGGCTCCCACCGCCTATGACGGCGACAGCCCCCCGGAAGTCCGCCGTTTCGCGCGAGAGCGGTCCCGCTGGTTGTTTTCCAATCCCGACATGATCCACCTGTCGATCCTGCGCAACCATGCCCGCTGGGCCGTGCTGCTGCGGGGCCTTCGGTTCGTGATCGTCGACGAATGCCATTACTACCGCGGGGTTTTCGGATCCAACGTGGCGATGGTGCTGCGCCGGTTGCTGCGGCTGTGCGCGCGCTACTCTTCGGCGCCCACGGTGATCTTCGCCAGCGCGACGACCGATGCACCGGGCGCGACGGCCGCCGAGCTGATCGGGCTTCCGGTCGAGGAGGTCACGGAGGACGGATCGCCACAGGGCGCCCGGACGGTGGCGCTGTGGGAGCCGGCGCTGCGGGCGGATCTGCTCGGCGAGAACGGCGCGCCGGTGCGCCGCTCCGCCGGCGCGGAGGCGGCGCGGGTGATGGCGGACCTGGTCGCCGAGGGAGCGCAAACGCTGACGTTCGTCCGGTCGCGCCGCGCCGCGGAGTTGACCGCGCTGGGCACCCAGGCCCGGCTGGACGAGATCGCCCCGGATCTTTCCGGCAAGGTGGCGTCGTACCGGGCCGGCTATCTCGCCGAGGACCGGACGGCGCTCGAGCGCGCCCTCGCCGAGGGGCGGCTGCGCGGCCTGGCCACCACGAATGCCCTGGAGCTGGGCGTCGACATCGCGGGGCTGGACGCCGTGGTGCTCGCCGGGTTCCCCGGGACGGTCGCCTCGTTCTGGCAGCAGGCCGGCCGCTCGGGCCGCCGCGGGCAGGGGGCGTTGGTGGTGCTGATCGCCCGCGACGACCCGCTGGACACGTTTCTGGTGCACAACCCGGCCGCGCTGCTGGGCAAGCCCGTGGAGCGGGTGGTGATCGACCCGGCCAACCCTTACATCGTGGCGCCCCAATTACTATGCGCCGCAACCGAAATGCCGCTAGACGACGCCGAGGTGCGTGACTTCGGCGCCATCGAGGTGGCCGAGGGCCTGGTCGACGACGGGCTGCTGCGGCGCCGCAACGGCAAGTACTTTCCCGCGGCCGGCCTCGAACCGCATGGGGCGGTGGACATCCGGGGCTCGGCGGGCGGCCAGATCGTCATCGTCGAGGCCGACACCGGGCGGTTGTTGGGCAGCACCGGTGTCGGTCAGGCCCCGGCGTCGGTGCACCCGGGCGCCGTCTACCTGCATCAGGGCGAAAGCTACGTCGTCGACTCGCTGGACCTCGAGGACGCGATCGCGTTCGTGCACGCCGAGGACCCCGGTTACGCGACGTTTGCGCGGGAGATCACCGACATCGCCGTCACCGGCACCGGGGAGCGCAAGCAGTTCGGACCGGTCACCCTGGGCCTGGTGCCGGTGACCGTCACCCACCAGGTGGTGGGCTATCTGCGCCGCCGGCTGTCCGGGGAGGTGATCGACTTCATCGAGTTGGACATGCCCGAACACACGCTGGCGACCACCGCGGTGATGTACACCATCACCGAGGATGCGTTGGCGCGCACGGGGATTGACGCACCGCGGATCCCGGGTTCGCTGCACGCCGCCGAGCACGCCGCGATCGGCCTGCTGCCGCTGGTGGCCAGCTGCGATCGCGGCGACATCGGCGGCTTGTCCACCGCCGTGGGACCGGACGCGGCGGGGCTGCCCAGCGTCTTCGTGTACGACGGCTATCCGGGGGGAGCCGGTTTCGCCGAACGCGGCTATCGCAAGGTGAGTACCTGGTTGGGCGCGACCGCAGCCGCCATCGAGTCATGTGAATGCCCACGCGGGTGTCCGTCGTGCGTGCAATCACCCAAGTGCGGCAACGGCAACGACCCACTCGACAAGGCGGGCGCGGTGCGCGTGCTGCGGTTGGTCCTCGCGGAGCTGGCCCGCGCGTGAGCAACCACGCGGATGACGACCGACCCCTCGACGGCCGACCCCACGAATACGCCCGGTGCCGCACAGTGCCGATCGCATTACCTGCTGCTCAAGAAACGATGGCGGGCTGTGGCGCGGGCCAACCAACTCATCGGTGAGCGGGTCGTCGGCCCCGCCGCGCGGGCGCAGCAGCAAACTACCAGGGCCGCGGCGGCATGGCAACCATGCCCGCGCGCCGATGAGCCCGAAGGCTTTGCCGCAGAGCGCGATAGCGCATTTCCAGAGCCGGACCGAGACGGCCGGCGGACCCGAGGTCCCGAGAACCCGCCGCCCCGCCGTAAAATCGGGCGCATGGCCCACGACTGGTTGCTCGTGGAGACGCTGGGGGGCGAGCCCACCGTGGTGGCGCAGGGACGTCAACTGAAGAACCTCGTCCCCATCACCACGTTCATGCGCCGTAGCCCCTATCTGGCCGCGGTGCGGACGGCGATCGCCGAAACCGTACAGACCGGGCAGAGCCTGACGAGCATCACGCCCAAGCGCGACCGCGTGATTCGCACCGAACCGGTGGTGATGTCGGACGGCTTCATCCACGGCGTGCACGTGTGGACCGGACCCGCCGACGTCGAACCGCCCGAGCGGCCGACCCCGGGACCCCTGAAGTGGGACCTGACCCAGGGCGTCGCCACCGACACCCGGGAGTCGTTGACCAACAGCGGAAAGAATCCCGAGGTGGAGGTCACTTTCGGCAGGGCCTTCGCCGAAGACCTGCCGTCGCGCGAGCTCAACCCCAACGAAACCAAGGTTCTTGCCATGGCCGTTAAGGCCAAGCCCGATCAAACCATTTGCAGCACTTGGGATCTCACTGACTGGCAGGGCACTCCCATGCGGATCGGTTTCGTGGCGCGCACCGGCCTGGAGGAGGGTCCCGACGGCCGCGACCACCTGATCGCGCGGGCGATCAACTGGCGCGCCGAGCTCAAGGGCCCCCCGGTGTCGACCGATGATCTGGCGCAACGGATCCTGAGCGGACTGGCCCAGGCCGGCGTCCACCGCGCGCTGATCGACCTGAAGAACTGGGCGCTGCTGAAATGGCTGGACGAACCCTGCACCTTCTACGACTGGCGGGGCAGCGAGACCGGCAAGCCGAAGGTCCACCCCGACGACCAGCACCTGGTGGCGTCGATGACCGAGGAATTCGCCCGGGGCGCCACCAGCCGGGTGTTGCGAATGCCCGCCGTCGACGATAGGTGGGTGCCGGTGCACGTCACCGTCAACCGGGTGGAGCTCGAACCGGACACCTACGCCGGGCTGGTCTCGCTGCGGTTGCCGTCCGATGAGGAGCTCGCCGCCGCCGGGCGGCCGGACGGCGACCCGGCGGCCTAGCCACGAACCGGCCCCGCCCGCGCGGCGGCACCGGCCGCACCACCGAAGACCGGCACCCGGACGGTGACGACGACGTCGAGGTCCTCCACCACGCAACCGGCGTCGCGGGCCCGCATCCGGTGTGCGACCGCCGTCGCGCGGGCGCAGGCCGCTTCGGGCCCGGCCGGCAGCCGGGCGGCCGCGGCCAGCGCGGCCAGATCGGCGGCCGCCTGCGCGCGATGCCGCGCCACCACCACCGCACCGAGGTACGCCCCGGCCCCCGTAACGGACAGCAGCACCGCCACCAACCAGGCCGCGACCAGGGTGGCCGCGCCCCGATCATCCCGAGGGCTCGGCCACCGAAACAGCCTTGGCCGCAATCTCGATCGCCGGCAACAACTTCGAGTGCGCCACCACGGTGGCCACCACGAACTCACCGTCGCGGTGCACCTCGACGCGCGCCCCGCCGGGGGCGACGCGGCGGGCGACGCCCACCGCCGAGCCCTCGTCCCCGCGGGCGGCCAGGCGGGCGGCCTCCCGGGCGGCGTCCACGCAGCGCACCTGCATCGACACCGCCGTGATGCCGGCCAGACACAGCACCAGCACGACGACGAGCGTGGCGATGCCCAGCGCGGCCTCGACGGTGGCGGCACCGGCACTGCCGGCTAGGCCTTGGTGTTGAGCGCGCGGCCGATGATGTTGGTCAGCGCCGACACGATGGAGTCGCCGGTCACGACGGTGTACAGGATCGCCCCGAAGGCGGCCGCCGCCACGGTGCCGATGGCGTACTCGACCGTGGACATGCCCGACTCGTCGGACGCCAACACCGTCACCCGGGCGACGATGACCCGAATCATGTTGTACAGCAATGGTTTCCTTTCTCCTCACCATAATCCAGACTGGAAGACATCGCCGGCGAGCCCGGCCACCACCGGAACGATCCCCAGGCACACGAACGCCGGCAAAAAGCACACCCCGAGCGGGCCGGCGATCAGCACCCCGGCGCGCTCGGCGGCGGCGGTGGCCGCGTGCGCGGCGTCGTGACGGGATTGGTCGGCCAGCTCGGCGACGCCCTCGGCCAGCGCCGCGCCCGAGGCCGCCGAACGCCGAGCCAACCGCAGCAACGCCTCGACCTGGGCATCGGCACCTACCTCCGGCGAAACCGCCCACGCGACAACCGGATCCGCGCCCAACGCCAGCAGGTCGGCCGCTCGCCGCAGCACGCGGGCCAACACCGGCGGGCCGGCCGTCGCGGCGGCGGCCGCCGCGGTGGCCACCGCCATGCCCGCGCCCAGGCACACGGCCAGCACGTCGAAACAGGACGCGACCGCCAGCGGATCGGGGCCGCGCGCCGGCCTGCGCCCCGGGCGCCGCCGACGCTCGCGGGCCGCGATCCGCGCCCGCGCCCGGACCAGCGACGGCCCGGGTCCGATCCACGCGGCCACCGCGAGAAACAGCGCCGCCGCGGTCACGCCCCGACCCGATCGGTGATGCGGTCCGCCCAGCACAGGCCCGCGCACGCCAGCGTGGAACCGACGACCAGGAGCCAGCCGCCCGCACGCCCGTCGAGCAGGAAGGCCAGCGGCCGCGCACCGATCGATTGGCCCAGCAGCACGCCGAGCACCGGCAGGCCCGCCAGAACGGCAGCGGTGGCGCGCGCGCCGGCCATGTTCGACGTGACCCGCGCCGAAAAGCGTTGCCGTTCGGCGATATCGCGCTGGGCCGCGCGCATCAGCGTCGCGATCGCCAGGCCGTGGTCGCTGGCCAGCTGCCAGCACAGCGCGAGGCGATCCCAATGCGGCGGCAGCGCCGACGATTTCGCGGCGGCGCGCAGGCCGGCCGCGACGTCGGCCCCGAGCCTGGCGCGGGCCGCGACCGCCCGCAAGGACGCCGCGACCGCGCCGGTGGTTTCACCGGCGGCCACCCCGAACGCACGCACGGGATGGGACCCGACGCGCAATTCACCGACGAGCACGTCGAGCGCGCCCTCCAGCGTTTGGCCCTCGCGCAGTGCGCATCGGATGCGGTGGCGGCGGCGAGCGCGCGCGCTCGCGGTCGCGCCCACGACCGCGACGGCCAGCACCGTCGTCAGCGGCAGCACCGCGGCGGCCGCACCCGCGACCCCTACCGCAAGACAGGCCGCCGCGCGCGGGCGCCACCGACGGTTCGGCGTCACCGGCGCGAGGCGGCGCCCGGGTGACGGCGGCAGCACGATGAGCGCGAGCGCCAACAGCAGCGCGCCGGCCGTCGCCCCGTTCATGCCGGCATCCGGCTCTGCAACAACCGTTTCAGCGATCCCGCGTCGTCGGTCACGCCGCCGTCGGCGTGCCAGACCGTGACCGCCCGCACCCGCCCCTCGACCGCGCGCAGCACCGCGATTTCGCCGAGCCGGCGCCGCCCGGTGCGATCCCGCGTGACGTGCAACAGCACCTGCACGGCCGCGGCGAGTTGGCTGTGCAGCGCCGCGCGATCGAGGCCGCCGAGCGCGCCGAGGGCCTCCAGCCGGGCGGGCACCTCGGCCGGGTTGTTCGCGTGCACCGTGCCCGCTCCCCCGTCGTGGCCGGTGTTCAACGCGGCGAGCAGATCGACCACCTCCGCGCCCCGCACCTCGCCGACCACGATGCGGTCGGGCCGCATCCGCAGGGCCTGCCGAACGAGTTGGCGCACCGGAACCTCGCCCACCCCTTCGACATTGGCGCACCGCGCGACGAGCTTCACCAGGTGCGGATGCCGGGGCGCCAGCTCGGCGGCATCCTCGACGCACACGATTCGTTCGGTGGGCGCCACGGCGCCGAGCATCGCCGCGAGCAAGGTCGTCTTGCCGGCCCCGGTTCCGCCGCACACCAGGAACGCCAACCGGGCCGCGATGATGTCTTCGACCAGGGCGGCGGCCTCGGGCGCCAAGGCGCCGGCCGCGGTCAGGGCCGCCAGGTCCTGACTGGCCGGCCGCAACACCCGCAGCGACAAGCAGGTGCCCCCGGCCGCCACGGGCGGCAGCACCGCGTGTAACCGCACCGCGAACCCGGCGCCGACGCCGGTCAGCTGCCCGTCCACCCACGGCTGCGCGTCGTCCAGGCGCCGGCCGGCGGCCAGCGCCAGCCGCTGCGCCAGGCGCCGCACCGCCGCCTCGTCGGCGAACCGAACCTCAGTGCGCCGCAACCCATTCCCGTCGTCGACCCACACCGCGTCGGGCGCGGTGACCAACACGTCGGTGGTGCCGTCCGCACACAGCAACGGGTCGAGGATGCCGGCGCCGGTCAGCTCGGTCTGCAGCACCCGCAGGTTGGCCAACACCTCGGTGTCGCCCAGCATCCCGCCGGACTCGGCCCGGATCGCGGCCGCCACGGCGTTCGGGCCCAACGGAGACCCCAGCGGTCCGGCTTCGGCGGCCAGCCGCTCACGCACCCGGTCGATCAGCGAACCGCTCACGCGGCCCTACCGTTTCGCGCCGGACCCGACGATGCGCGCGGCAGCACGGTGAGCACCTGGCGGGCCGCCGCCGCGAGCGCGGATCGTCGCCCGAGTCGCAGGCCGCCGCACTCGAGCTGCTCGGCGACCCGGGGTTCGGCCCTCATCGCCGCCAGCAACGGCAGCCCGGTGATGTCGGCGATCTCACCGGCCCGCAACCCGCCCGGCGACGGGCCCCGCACCACCAACCCCACGTTGGGATTGATGGCGGCCAGCACGGGGGCGAGCGCACCCGTCGCCGCGCACGCGGGCACGTCGCAGCGGCTGACCACGACGACGAGGTCGGCGGCGTCCAGCGCGGCCTGCGCGGCGTCGGTGAGACGGCGCGGAAGGTCACAGATCACGGTGACCGCGCCGCGGCGGCCGGCATCGACGATGGCGTGCACCGGCCCGGCCGCCAACTCGTATCCGCGCCGAGTGCCGGACAGCACGCTGACCCCGCGGTGTCGCGGCAACGCCTCCCGCGCCGCCGACCAGTTCAGCCGGCCGCCCTGCAGGGCGAGGTCCGGCCAGCGCAGGCCGGGCGCGGTCTCGGCGCCCAGCAGCAGATCGATGCCCCCGCCCCACGGGTCGAGGTCGACCAGCACCGCGTCGGCGGCGGCCTGCGCCAGGGCGGCCGCCAGCGTTGACGCGCCGGCCCCGCCGCACCCCCCGACGACCGCGACCACTTCGCCGCGCGACCCGTCGTCGCGCGACGATTCGACGGCCTCGGCGAGCGCGCGGACCAACCCGGCCTCCTGCTCGGGCAGCCGCAGCACGCACTCGGCGCCGACCGCGACGGCCGCCGCCCACGCCGCGGTCGCCGGGTCACCCGCGGTCAGCACGGCGACGTGAGCGCGGCGCGGCAGCGCCGCCCGCCCGCACCGGTCGGCCGCCGTTTCGTCCAGCACGACGGCCGCGGCCGCCGACCACGTCCTGCGACTCACGGCACCGCCCGCGTGGACCACGCGGACACCGACGGCCGCCGCCACGCGGTCGAATTCCCGGCGCAGTTCCGCATCCGCCAACACCGCCAGCACGCCCGCGGGCTCGGCCTGAGAGGTGCTCGTCACGGACCCACCCTGTCGGACCCGCGATATTGGACACCAGTCCCAAATACCGATTTGGGGATAGAGACGCGAGTGTGCACAAAGCGCGTCGGCCGGGGAGCGGCCGGCACACAGAAGTCGCAATGTCCGCAACCACGTGAACGCCGCGCCACGCGGCACGTCAAAGAGGATCTGACCCCAGAAAAGGGACGACCCCCGCCAGGGGGGGAGGAGGCGAGGGTCGTCGTGCATCAGCCCCGGGGGGTCGGGCTGATACACCCTCGGCTCAGGCCGAGTAATGCTTACTATACACATGACTAGCGGCGGTAACGCAAGGGCTCTTCTCCAGGAAAGAACACGTTGAGCCGCAAAAACAGTGCGTTACCGCCGGTCCCACACTGCTGAGCGCGTTTCGGCCCCGGAACCGGGGCCCGGGCGCACGGCCGACATATGCTGGGTCGGTGACCGTCTTCGACCCGGCCGCGGAGCAGCACACGGCGGCGGCCACCGCTCCCCGGGCCCGCACCGCGGCCTTCTTCGACCTGGACAAGACGATCATCGCCAAGTCCAGCACGCTGGCTTTCAGCAAACCCTTCTTCAACCAGGGACTGCTGAACCGCCGCGCCGTGCTCAAATCGAGCTACGCCCAGTTCATCTATCTGCTCTCCGGTGCTGATCATGACCAGATGGACCGGATGCGCATCCACATGACGAACATGGTCGCCGGCTGGGACGTGGAACAGGTCAAGTCGATCGTCAACGAAACGCTGCACGACATCGTGACCCCGCTGGTGTTCGCCGAGGCCGCGGACCTGATCGCCGCGCACAAGCTGTGCGGCCGCGACGTGGTCGTGGTCTCCGCCTCCGGCGAGGAGATCGTCGCGCCGATCGCCCGCGCCCTGGGCGCCACCCACGCGATGGCGACCCGCATGGTGGTGGAGGACGGCCGGTACACCGGCGAGATCGCGTTCTACTGCTACGGCGAGGGCAAGGTGCAAGCGATCCGCGAGCTGGCCGCGCGCGAGGGCTACCCGCTTCAGCACTGCTACGCCTATTCCGACTCGATCACCGACCTGCCGATGCTCGAGTCCGTCGGCCACCCCAGCGTGGTGAATCCGGACCGCGGATTGCGCCGGGAAGCCGTCGAGCGTGGTTGGCCCGTGTTGTCGTTCTCCAAACCGGTGTCGCTGCGCGATCGCATCCCCGCCCCGTCGGGCGCCGCGATCGCGACGACCGCCGCGGTGGGCGTCAGCGCGCTGGCCGCGGGCGCGGTCACCTACTCGCTGTTGCGCCGGTTCGCGTTCTAGCCGGCACCGCGATTCGCAGCAAACTCCGATGCCACTTCGCTCCCCGGCTTTTGCAAAATTGGGCCTTGCTGCGCTAGGGGTCTAGTAGTACAAAGGAACCACGGAAGCCCGGTGAGGCCAAGGTCGATCCGGAAGAGAAGGTTCGTTCTCCCGACCCGGGCGCCCAGCACGGTGCTCGGCACCCACGCGGAGTCATAGCCGCGAAAATGGCAGAAGTGTTGCGGGCCTGCGTAATTGCGAAATGTGAACGGTGACGACGACCCTTTGGGTGGGGTTGCAGCCACAAGCATCGCAAGATCGCCGAGGCCAACCCACGCAGCCCAGAAATGCACGCATGGTAACCGAGCTCCGTGCTAGCGGGCGGCGGACCGAATTCCTTTCGGACGTCGCCCGCTTTGCATTGTTCGGTGCCGTTTTCGTCGGCCGCGGGCTACCGAATCAGCTATCGACTGGACAGCGAATCGGCGATCGCCCACGCCTCCTGCGCACCGGCGCGGATCGCGCGGCAACACAGCACCAGCCAGGCCCCCACCCCGTCCGCGGTACCGCCGGCGAAACCTTCGGCCGCATCGCGATAATCGGCGGGCTGCCGCATCCAATTCACCTCGGGCACGCCCAACCCGTGCGGGTCCAAGCCGCTGGCGATGGTGACCAACCGCGACACCGCTCGGGCCACCACCCCGTCCGCGCTGCCGAAGGGCCGCAGCGTCAGCAGCTCCCCATGCGCGACGGCGGCCACCACCGGCGCCGGCGCCCGGGTGCCGCCGCTGACCAACTCCGCCAGCAACTCCAGCCGCGGCCCGACGCCGGCGTCGGCGCGGGGCCGGCCCAGCCGTTCCTCGTCGACCTGGTCGGCCGCCGCCAGCATGTGCAGTCGGGCCAGCGCCTGCAGCGGCGCGCGCCGCCAGATTCCGACCAGCGGCCCCTCGCCGCCCTCCAGCGCCTGGGCCACCCGCAGCGCCCCGCCGAACACCGGGTCGCTGACCGCACCCGCGTCCGCGAGGTCTTCCAGCCGCACGGGACCGCCGTCCAGCACCGAGGATGCACGCGCGGCCCGCAGCGCCGCCTCGGCGGCGGTCACCGGCCAGCCCCGCAGGTTGGCGCGGTGGCGGTGGGCGCGCCCCAGCGCCTCGCGGGCCCGATCGCTGGCCTCGGCGACGCCGGGCAGCTCCATCAGCGGAGCCAGGGGATCAGCGGTCACAGGTTGCCAACCTATCCCGGCTTCACCGATCCGATGTCGGCGCGTGCGGGATGGCCTCCAGCAACTGGCGGGTGTATTCGTGCCGGGGCCGGGCGAACAGCTCCTCGGTGGCGGCGTGCTCCACCACGCGCCCGGCGCGCATCACCAGGACGTCGTCGGCGATCTGACGGATCACGGCCAGGTCGTGGCTGATGAACAGATAGGTGAGCCCCAACTCGGTCTGCAGTTCGGCCAGCAGATCCAGTATCTGCGCCTGCACCAGGACGTCGAGCGCGGAAACCGCCTCGTCGCAGACCAGCATGTCGGGCCGCAACGCCAGCGCCCGAGCGATCGCCACCCGCTGCCGTTGGCCGCCCGACAGTTCGCGGGGTAGCCGCCCCAGGACCGACGACGGCAACGCCACCTGGTCGACGAGCTCGCGCACCGCGCGCTCGCGCTGCCGGCGGTCGCCGACGCGGTGGATGCGCAGCGGTTCCTCGACGGCCCGAAACACCTTGTACATGGGATCGAGGCTGCTGTAGGGGTTTTGGAAGACCGGCTGCACCCGGCGTCGGAGCGCCAATTGCCGATCGCGGTTCAGCGCGGCGTCGACGCGCTCGCCGTCGAAGACGACCGTGCCCGACGTCGGCGGCAGCAGGCCGAGCACCAGCTGCGCCAGCGTGGACTTCCCCGAGCCGGACTCCCCGGCGATCGCCAGGGTGCTCGCTCGCCGCAGGCGGAACGAAACACCGTCGACGGCAAGGAATTCCGCGCGCCGCCACGGTGCTCCGCGGGATTCCCGGTATGCCTTGGTCAGCCCGGAGGCGACGAGGATGTCGTCCGGCGTCCCATCGTTCACCGGCCGTGGCCGGGGCGGGCCTTTGACGGTCACCGAGGGTGCGGCGGCCACCAGCCGCCGGGTGTATTCGTGCTGCGGGCTCCGCAAGATCGACCGCGCCGCACCGGATTCCACCACCACGCCGCCGCGCATGACTACCACCGACTCGGCGCGTTCGGCGGCCAGCGCCAGGTCATGGGTGATCAGCAGCAGCGCGGTGCCGAGTTCCGCGGTGAGCCCCTGCAGGTGGTCGAGCACCTGGCGTTGCACGGTGACGTCCAGCGCCGAGGTCGGTTCGTCGGCGATCAGCAGCCGCGGCCGGCCCGCCAACCCGATCGCGATCAGCGCCCGCTGACACATGCCGCCGGAGAGCTGGTGCGGGTAGCGGCCGGCCTGTTTGTCGGGGTCCCGCATCCCGGCCTGGGCGAGCAGTTCGACCGCCCTTCGCCGGGACCGGCGGTCGGAAGTGTTGGCCCGCAACGCCTCCGCAACCTGGAAGCCCACCTTCCAGACGGGGTTGAGGTTGGTCATCGGGTCCTGGGGGATATAGCCGATCTCGCGGCCCCTGATCGCGCGCAGCGTCCGGCGGTCGGCCCCGGCGATGTCGGAGCCGTCGAAGACGATGCGCCCGGCCGTGATCCGGCCGCCGGTGGGAAGCAGGCCGAGGATCGCGGCCGCCGTGGTGGATTTGCCCGATCCCGATTCCCCCACCACCGCGACGGTGTGGCCGGGTTGGACGGCGAAATCCACGCCGCGGACGGCGGCCTGATCACCGAAGTCGACCTTCAGGCCCTCGACGGAGAGCAGCGGCGTGCCGGTCATGGGCGCCACGCTCGGGACGCCGGGTCCAGGGCGTCGCGCAGCGCGTCGCCCATCATCATGAACGCCAGCACCGTGATCGCCAGCGCGCCGGCGGGATAGAAGAGGATGGGCGATCCCGCCCGCAACCGCGTCTGGGCGAGATTGATGTCACCGCCCCAGGACACCACCGTCGCGGGCAGCCCGACACCCAGGTAGGACAGGGTGGCCTCGGTGACGATGAAAACGCCGAGGGCGATGGTGGCCACCGCGACGACGGGGCCCAAGGCGTTGGGCAGCACGTGGCGGAGCAGGATCTGAAAGCGGCTCAACCCCAGTGCTTTTGCGGCGACCACATAGTCGCTGGCCCGCACGGCAAGCACCGATCCGCGCGCGATGCGGGCCACCTGCGGCCAGCCGAACAGGGCGAGGATGGCGATGACCGTCCACACCGTCCGGTGGTGCAGCACCTGCATGAGCACGATGGCGGCCAGCAGCAGTGGCAGGCCGAAGAACACATCGCTGACGCGGGAGACCACCGCGTCGATCCACCCGCCGTAGAAGCCGGCCAGCGCGCCGAGGGCCCCGCCGACGACGAACACGGCCAGGGCGGCTCCCAGGCCGACGGTGACCGAGGCCCGTGCCCCGTAGACGGTGCGGGCGTAGACGTCGTGGCCCTGCAGGTCGGTGCCGAACCAGTGCGCGCGCGACGGCGGGAGCAGGCTCTGGGCGGGGTCGGCGTAGGCGGGGTCGGCCCCGGTGAACACCGCCGGAAACAGCGCGACCGCGACGACGAACGCGATCAGCAGGCCGGCGACGATGAACTTCGGTCGCCCGCGCAACCCGCGCCAGGCGTCGCGCCAGAAGCCACTGGCCCGTGCCGGCTCAGCCATACCGGATCCTCGGATCCAGTGCGGCATACAGCAGGTCCACCGCCAGGTTGGTGACCAGGTAGATCAGCACCAGCACGGTCACGATCGACACCACGGTCGGCGCCTCCTGCCGGGTGACGGCCTGATAGAGCACGCCGCCGACGCCGTGGACGTTGAAAATGCCTTCTGTCACAATGGCCCCGCCCATCAACGCCCCGAGGTCGGCCCCCAGAAACGTCACGACCGGGATGAGCGAATTGCGCAGGATGTGCACCGTCACCACCCGGGGCCGGGACAACCCATTGGCGGTGGCGGTGCGGACATAGTCGGCGTGCGCGTTGGCGGCCACGGCGGATCGGGTCAGCCGCACGACGTAGGCGAACGACACCGAGCCCAGCACCACGCCGGGCAGCAGCAGCCGCCCGAACGTCGACCGCTCCCCCACCGTGACCGGCGCGATGCCCAGCTTCACCCCGAAAACGAACTGCGCCAGGAATCCCAAGACGAAGATGGGTACCGCGATGATGACCAGCCCGGCGACCAGCACGGTGGAATCGAACAGGCCACCCGTGCGCAGGCCGGCGATCACCCCGAAGGCGATGCCCAGCACCGCCTCGACCACCAGGGCGATCAGCGCGAGCCGCAGCGTGACCGGAAAGGCATGGGCCAGAACGTTACTCACCGGCAGCCCGGAGTAGGACCGGCCCAGGTCACCGTGCAGGACGCCGCCGAGGTAACGCAGGTACTGCACCAGGAACGGGTCGTCGAGGTGGTAGCGCGCCCGCAGTTGCGCCGCGACCTCGGGCGTCAACGGCCGATCCCCGGCCATCACGGCCACCGGGTCACCCGGCAACAGGAAGACCATGCCGTAGATCAACAGCGTGGCGCCGAGGAACACCGGCACCATGACGGCGATCCGGCGCGCGATGTACCAACCCATCTCAGGCCTTGACGATGTTCTCGTAGTCGGGCATGCCGTTCCAGGTCAGCTTGACGCCGCTGACCTGCGGCGACCATCCGACCACCGCGATGTAGTACCACAGCGGCACGGCGGGCATGTCGCGCAACAGGATTCGTTGGGCGAGGTTGACGAGCACGTCCGCCTGATGCAGGTCCGGTGCCGCCTCGGCGGCGGCCAGCCCGGCGTCGAATTCCGGGCTGGAGTATCCGACGTCGTTGGATCCCGCTCCGGTCGCGTACAGCGGGGCCAGGAACTCGATCATCGACGGGTAGTCGCCGATCCAGCCCGCGCGGAACGCGGTGTCGATGCTGCGGTTGGTGATCTGGGTGCGGAAGCCCGCAAACGTCGGGTGCGGCGCGCCGACGGCGTCGATGCCCAGGACGTTCTTGATGCTGTTGGCCACGGCGTCCACCCACTCTTGATGGCCGCTGTCGGCGTTGTAAGCGATCGAGTACCGCCCGCTCCATGGCGAAATCGCATTGGCCTGCGCCCAAAGTTGGCGGGCCCGTTCGGGGTTGAAATCCAGCGCGTCGTTGCCCGGGATGTTCGGGTCGAACCCGGGCAGCGAGCTGGCGGTGAAGTCGCGGGCCGGGCTGCGGGTGGCGTTGAAGATCTGCTGACAGATTTGCGGCCGGTTGACGGCGGCCGACAACGCCAATCGGCGCAGCCGGCCTTCCTCGCCGCCGAAGTGCGGCAGCCGCAACGGCGTGTCCAGCGACTGGCTGACCGCGACGGGCCCGCTGGCGGCGTTGCCGCCGAGGTCACGCTTGAAGATGGTCAGCGCACTGGACGGAATCGTGTCCAGCACATCGAGATTGCCCGACAGCAGGTCGGCGTAGGCGGTGTCCAGGTTGGCGTAGAACTCGAACCTCAGGCCCTTGTTGTGGGGCACGCGATTGCCGTGATAGTCGGGGTTGGGTTTCAGGTCGATCTTGACGTTGTGTTCCCAGGCGGGCCCGTCGGGGCCGTCCGCCAACTCGTAGGGGCCGTTGCCCACCGGGTGGCGGCCGAATGCCGCCATGTCCCGAAACGCCATGTCGGGTAACGGGTAGAACGCGTTGTGTCCCAGCCGCAACGTGAAGTCGACGGTCGGCGCCTTGAGCCGCACATCGAACTCGAGATCGCTGACGACGCGCAGCCCGGACATGGTGGTCTTCCCGCCCCCACCGGGCCCGGCGACGTCGTCGTACCCGACGATCGGGCTGAAAAAGCTTTGTTGCAGTTGGGCATTGGCGCTCAGCGCGCCGTAGTTCCACGCGTCGACGAACGAATGGGCCGTCACCGGCGAGCCGTCGGTGAACTTCCAGCCGGGCTTGAGCGCGATGCGGTAGTTGATGTTGTCGGTTGTCTCGATCGACTGCGCCACCTCCGGAGACGGTTTGCCGGCGGCGTCATACGACACCAAACCGGCGAAAAGTCGGTCCAGGATTCGGCCACCGAGGCTGTCGTTGGTGCCCGTGGGAATCAGCGGGTTCGGCGGCTCGCCACCGTTGACCACCACCAGTTCGGGACTGAGCGCCCCGCCACCGCACGCAGTGAGCGACGCGACCGCCAGGAAGCCGGCGGCGACGAAGGCCGGCAAGGCGTGCGGGGCCCGACGCATAACACCCGACCCTAGGGCCTGAACACCGACTGACGGTCCTCAGACGGGAGTGACGGGGTGCACCTGCAGCGCGCAGGCGTCGATGGTGGCCGGCACGGTCAGGACCACGGTGGTGTCCGGCGGATTGACCAACAGGTCGGTGTAGGTGGGGCACGGGCTGCCGTTCGCGTCGACGGCAAGCCCCTCCACCACGGCCTGCGCCTGGGTGGATAGGGACAGGACGACGGTAGGTGGCACCTCGTTGCCGCCCGGCAGGCCGCCCATGTAGCCGCGCAGCGTGGGCTGGGCGTGAACGAGCGGTCCTCCGGACCCGGAGTCGACGCCGGGGTATCCGGTCAGGGTGCAGGGTTCCGCGCCGCCGGCCAGGCTGAACACCAGCGTGGCCGCGCGGTGGCCCACCGCCGCCTGAGTCGGCGAGGCCGTGACGGCGATCTGGTCCGACCAGCACGGGGTCGGGGCGTCCGCGTTGTCGGTCGGCATGGCCCACGCGGCCGGCCCCAGCGCGGCGCTGGCCGCGTAACCCGTTGCGGCCGCGACAAAGCTGCGAAGTAGTCGCCCGTGATCCGGCACATCGGTGATTATCCGCCACCGGGGCCGGCTTCGACCTCGATTTCAAGCTCCGCTTTTCACCTTGTGGGGCTAGGCTCTCTGACGATCGACGAGCCTCGACACCAGGAGGAAGCCAGTGACCGCCACCGACGCCGTAGGCCCGTCGTCGTATCCCCCGCCGGCGGAGTTCGCCGAGCAGGCCAACGCGGGCGAGGACTTGTACCGCGAGGCCGACGAGGACCGGCTGGCGTTCTGGGGCAAGCAGGCCAATCGGCTGTCGTGGTCGACCCCGTTCACCGAGGTGCTCGACTGGTCGGACGCCCCGTTCGCCAAGTGGTTCGCCGACGGCAAGCTCAACGTCGCCTACAACTGCGTCGACCGGCACGTGGAGGCGGGCCACGGGGATCGCGTCGCCATCCACTGGGAGGGTGAGCCCGGCGACAGCCGCAGCCTGACCTATGCCGACCTACAGGCCGAGGTCTGCAAGGCGGCCAACGCGCTCACCGGCCTCGGACTGGTCGCCGGTGACCGGGCCGCCATCTACATGCCGTTGATCCCCGAAGCGGTGATCGCGATGCTGGCCTGCGCCCGGCTGGGCATCATGCACAGCGTCGTGTTCGCCGGCTTCACCGCGAAGGCGCTGCGGGCCAGGATCGCCGATGCCCAGGCCAAGCTGCTGATCACCAGCGACGGTCAGTTTCGCCGCGGCAAGCCGGCCCCGCTCAAGGACGCGGCCGACGAGGCGGTCTCGGACGCGGACAGCCCGGTCGAGCACCTTCTGGTGGTGCGGCGCACCGGAATCGACGTGTCCTGGAACGGCGACCGTGACCTGTGGTGGCACGACGTCGTCGACGCCGCGTCGCCCGAACACACGCCGGAGCCGTTCGACGCCGAGCAGCCGCTGTTCCTGCTGTACACCTCCGGGACCACCGGCAAGCCCAAGGGCATCGTGCACACCAGCGGCGGCTATCTGACGCAGTCGTCGTACACGCACTACTACATCTTCGACATCAAGCCCGATCGCGACGTCTTCTGGTGCACCGCCGATATCGGCTGGGTCACCGGGCACACCTACGGCGTCTACGGCCCGCTGTCCAACGGGGTCACCGAGGTCCTCTATGAGGGCACGCCCGACTCGCCGACCCAGCACCGGCATTTCGAGATCATCGAAAAGTACGGCGTCACAATCTATTACACGGCGCCCACGCTGATCCGCACGTTCATGAAGTGGGGGCGCGAGATCCCCGACGCGCACGACCTGTCCAGCCTGCGACTGCTGGGCACGGTGGGCGAGCCGATCAACCCCGAGGCGTGGCGCTGGTATCACAAGGTGATCGGCGCCGAGCGCCTCCCGATCGTGGACACCTGGTGGCAGACCGAGACGGGCGCCGCGATGATCTCCCCCCTGCCCGGAGTCGCTGCGGCCAAACCGGGTTCGGCGATGAGGGCGCTGCCGGGCATCTCCGCGAGCATCGTCGACGACCACGGCGAACACCTGACGCCCACCGTCCACCACGGCGAACACATCACCGGCTACCTGGTCTTGGACCAGCCGTGGCCGTCGATGCTGCGCGGCATCTGGGGCGATCCGGAACGCTACGTCGAGACCTACTGGTCCCGGTTCGCCGAGCAGGGCTGGTACTTCGCCGGGGATAGCGCCTATTACGACCGCGACGGCGCCATCTGGGTGGTGGGCCGCATCGACGACGTGATGAACGTGTCCGGGCACCGGCTCTCCAGCGCCGAACTGGAGTCGGCGCTCGTCGGCCACCACGGCGTGGCCGAGGCCGCGGTGGTCGCCAAGACCGACGAGACCACGGGCCAGGCCGTCTGCGCGTTCGTCGTCCTGTGCGCCGAGTACGAAGTGCACGACGGGATCGTCGACGAGCTGCGGGCCGAGGTGGCCAAGGAGATCTCGCCCATCGCCAAGCCGCGGGAGATCCACGTGGTGCCCGAGCTGCCCAAGACCCGCAGCGGCAAGATCATGCGCCGGCTGCTGCGGGACGTCGCCGAAAACCGCGAGCTCGGAGACACGTCGACGCTGCTCGACCCCGGGGTGTTCGACGCGATCCAGGCCTCGAAGTAGCCGACTCAGCCCGGTAGGGGCGTGAACCCCGCGCCGGGCCGGTGCTTGGCGTTGACGTCGCCCAGGATCGTGTTGAACGACTGGACTACGGCCGGCGTGTGCAGCGGGATGTACTTGATGATGCAGGTCGGCAGGTTGTCGCTGAACGCCCCGTGGATCATCCCGACCAGCATGTTGTTCACGGTCACCGGCGCTCCCGAGTCGCCCGGCTGGCCGCAGACCTGCATGACGATGGTGCCCGGTTCTTGGCCGGGGCCCCAGGTGACGCCGCACGAGTTGCCGGTGGTGCGGCCCTGTTTGCACGCGATCTCGCCGAAGGCCGGGTCCGGGCCGAGCCCGTTGATCGCGAAGCCGTTGTAGTTGGCGGTCGGCGTCACCTTGGCGGGATCGAACTTGATCACCGCGTAGTCGAGGTTGTCGTTGCCGGCGACCATGGTGCCCAGGATGCCGGCGTTTTCGGCGCCCTCGGCGGCCACCTGCGCGCCCGGCCCGCCGCAATGCGCCGAGGTGAAGCCGATCAGATCACCGGCGGCATCGCCCCCGATGGTGGTCAGGGTGCACATCGTGTCCCCGTTGATGACGATGCCGGCGCCGCCGCCCATCGGGATCCTGACGTCGGCGGCCGCGGCGCGCGCGGGGCAGCCCACCAGGACCAAGAGCACCGCCACCGTCGCCGCCACGAAGTACCGGTGCGCCGTCTGCACAGCACCACTCCCATCGACAGGCCGGACCCGGACCGGCTTGGCCAGTCTAGTCGGCCGGGCGTCTCGCCCGCCGTGCCGAGCGTGGCCGTCGGCTGGCCTCGTCTGCCATGTCGGCGCATGGCAACATGAACCGCGAGGACAGCCCGCCGGGCGATGACGAAAGAGGGGACCGTCTGTGAGCAAAGCCGATGGCAAGAACGGTGTGCCCAGCACGCTGACCACGATTCCCCTGACCGACCCGCACGCCCGGCCCGCCGAGCCGTCGATCGGTGACCTGATCAAGGACGCGACCACGCAGGTCTCCACGCTGGTACGCGCCGAGGTCGAGCTGGCCCGGGCCGAGATCACCCGGGACGTCAAAAAGGGCCTGACCGGCAGCGTGTACTTCATCGCCGCGCTGGTGGTGCTGTTCTACTCCACGTTCTTTTTCTTCTTCTTCGTCGCCGAGCTGCTCGACACCTGGCTGTGGCGCTGGGTGGCGTTCCTGATCGTCTTCGGTGTTCAGGTGGTGGTCGGTGCGCTGCTGGCCCTGCTGGGCTTCCTGAAGGTGCGCCGGATCCGGGGGCCGCGGGAGACCATCGAATCGGTCAAGGAGACCCGCACCGCGCTCACGCCGGGCCACGACAAGACGCCGGACGCGGCCAAGCAGCTCACCGAGCGCGGCAGGCACGAGAAGCCCGAAACCGATCCATCGGGTTGGTAGATGGCCCCGCCGGATCCGTCGGTAACCCGCATCGACGGGCCATGGCGCCATTTGGACGTGCACGCCAACGGGATCCGGTTCCATGTCGTCGAGGCCCTGCCCGCGGGCGGTGACGCGACCGCACCGCCCACGGCCCGTCCGCTGGTGATGCTGCTGCACGGTTTCGGTTCGTTCTGGTGGTCGTGGCGCCATCAGTTGCGGGGCTTGACCGGGGCGCGGGTGGTCGCGGTCGACCTGCGCGGCTACGGCGGCAGCGATAAGCCACCCCGCGGCTACGACGGCTGGACACTGGCCGGCGACACCGCCGGCCTGATTCGCGCGCTGGGGCACTCGTCGGCGACGCTGGTCGGGCACGCCGACGGCGGGCTGGCCTGCTGGGCCACCGCGTTGCTGCACGCGCGGTTGGTGTCGGCCATCGCGCTGATCAGCTCGCCGCACCCGGCGGCGCTGCGCCGGTCCACCCTGACCCGGCGCGACCAGGGCTACGCCCTGCTGTCCACACTGTTGCGCTACCAGATGCCGATCTGGCCCGAGCGCCTACTGACCCGCGACAACGGCGCCGAGATCGAACGCCTGGTCCGCAGCCGCAGCTGCGCCAAATGGCTTGCATCCGAAGACTTTTCCGAGGCAATCGGTTATCTGCGGACGGCGATCCAGATCCCGTCGGCGGCGCACTGCGCGCTGGAATATCAGCGCTGGGCCGTGCGCAGCCAGCTGCGCGACGAAGGCCGGCGCTTCATGAAATCGATGTGCCAGCAACTCAGCGTGCCGCTGCTGCACCTGCGCGGCGACGCCGATCCCTACGTGCTGGCCGACCCGGTCGACCGGACACAGCGTTACGCCCCGCAGGGGCGTTATGTATCCGTTTCGGGCGCAGGGCATTTCAGCCACGAAGAGGCGCCCGAGGAAATCAACAGGCATTTGCTGCGATTCCTCGACTCGGTGGTCAACTGACGCAGGCGCCGGTGGTGACCTGCTGGGTATCACCGAGCTTGGCGAGCTGGCCGGCCACCTCGTCGGCCGTCAGCACGAAGCCGGTGTCCGGGTCGTCGACGGCCGCCCCGAACACCACGCCGAGCACCTGACCGTTCAGGTCGATCAGCGGTCCGCCCGAATTGCCTTGCTCCACATTGGCTCTGATGGTGTAGACGTCACGGGTGACGGGTGCGGGGTCCCGGTAGATGTCCGGGCCGCTGAGCTTGATGACCTCGCGGATGCGGGCCGGGGTGGCGGTGAAGTTTCCGCCGCCCGGATAGCCCAGCACCACCACGCTGGTTCCCGTCTTCGCATCGGACTGGGCGAACGCCAGCGGCTGCGGCGGCAGGTTGGGGACGGCGAGGATGGCGATGTCGACCGACGGGTCATAGGAGACGACCGTGGCGTCGAGCGGGCTGCCGCTGGCGTAGATCTGCACGCTGTTGGACCCGGCCACCACGTGCGCGTTGGTCATCACCCGGTCCGGGGCGACCACAAATCCGCTGCCCTCCAACACTTTCTGGCAACTCGGCGCCAGGCTGCGCACCTTGACGACGCTGGGCGCGGTGGCCTGCACCACCGGGTTGGTGGCCAGCGCGGGGTCGGGAGAGGCGACGGGAATGACCGGAGTGCGGCTGAACGGCTCCAGCACCGCGGGCAGGCCGGAGGTGTTCAGCAGCGCCGACAGCCGCTTGGGCACCGTCTTCAGCCAGGGCGGGGCGACCTCGTTGACCTTGGCCAGCACCCGCGAGCCGCGGACCGCGGCGGCCAGCTCCGGCTGGTCCTTCGACTGGGTCAGCGGCGTCGCCAGCAACCAGGCCGCGGTCAACACCACCACCAGCTGGACCCCCACCCCGATGAACGAGTCGACCGTCCGGATGGTGCGGCTGCGGATCGCGCCCCGAACCGCCCGGCCCAACACCACTCCGGCGACCTCGCCGATGACGACCAGGGCAAGGATCAGGAACAGGGCGGCGAACAGCTTGGCCCGGGGCGCGGCGATGTGGGCGACCAGGTGGGGCGCCAGCAGCACACCCGCGATCGCGCCCAACAACACCCCGACGAACGAGAACAGCGAGCCGACCGCGCCGGAACGCCAACCCGACACGGCCGCGATGAACGCGACCGCCAGCACGGCCACGTCAAGCCATTGCGACGGGCTCATCGAGTTCAGGTTCATCCGGGGGCCTCACCCTGGTCGCCGACCAGCGCCATCGCCGCGTCCAATTCGCGGACGTCGGTGGTGTCCCAGGGCTGGGCCCAGCCGGCGACGTCGAGCATCGCACAGATCACCTGGCCAGTGAATCCCCAAACCAGCATCTCGTTCAGCAGAAACGCCGGTCCGGCCCACCGGCGCCCGAGGTCGCCCCGGTACACCATCAGCCGATTGGCCGGGTTGATGAAGGCGCGCACCGGAACTCGCGCGACGATCGCGGTTTCGGCCTCGTTGACGACGGCCACCGGCCCGGGATCGGGCGAGTAGGCCAGCACCGGCACGACGTGAAACCGCGACGGCGCGATGAACGTCCGTTCCATCGTGACCAAGGGCCGCAACCGGGAGACGTCGATCCCGGTTTCTTCCTCCGCTTCGCGCAGGGCGGTGGACACCGGGCCGTCATCGCCCGGATCGGAGGCGCCGCCGGGAAACGCCGCCTGCCCGGCGTGGTGGCGCAGCGTCGACGCCCGCACCGTGAGCAGCAGGTCGGCGTCGTCGGGGACGCCGCCGTCGGCCGGCGCGGACGCGGGACCCGAAAACAGCACCAGGACGGCGGCTTCGCGACCCCGGCCGCTCATCGCCGACAACGACGACGCGGCCTTGCCGGTGATCATCGCGAGCACGTCGGCCGGCAGCCGGCGCCGGTACGCGTCCGGCATCCGCTCGACGTTATCGACCAGGGGACGCAGCCACCGCGGGGAGGCGTCGGGCGTCAGCGGCATCGTCCCGCGCGCGCGGGACGGGGGCTTGCCCGCCGCATGCGGGGGCTCGCCCCCGACACTCACCCGGCGCTCCAGTCGGTCCAATTTCAGGCTTATCCCTTGTCATTTCCGACCGCGGCGGCGATCTCGTCGGCACTGGCGAAGGCCCGCGGCAGCATCTGGGCAACGCTACCGTCCGACCGCAGAACCACGGTCGCGGGCATCACGTTTGCCACGCCGAGCGCCGCCGCGACCCGACGGCGACCGTCCTGCAGGGTCGGCAACCGAACGCCCAACTCGGCCAGCCGCAGCAACGCCGCCGTCTCGTTCTCGTCCTGATGCACGGTCACCACCATCACGTCCGACCCGGCTCGCCGTTGATACTCGGCCATCGCGCGCAGCTCGGCCGCGCACGGCGCGCACCAATACGCCCACAGGTTGAGCACGACCCGGCGCCCGGCCAGCGCGCGGGCGACGTCGACAACCGAACCGTCCGCGGCGCATTCGGCGGTGACCCCGCGCAGCGCCGGGGGCCCGGGACCGTCGCCGGCGCCCGGACACGGCACCAGATTGGCCCGCTGCCGCGGACCGGCCAGCGCGGCCGCCGTGTCGGCGTCGCGGTGCTCGCGGTCGGGCGTGCCCTGCGCGGTGCCGGGGGTCGTCGTCGGCGCGGACTGGTCGCGAAGCTGGGCCACCAGGGCCGCGGTCAGCGCCGCCACCACCGCGAGGATCGCGATCGTCCAGCGCGTGGAACGCGTCAAGGCCGTGCTCTACAGGCCGGCCAGGGCCAGCAGGTGCTCGGTCTCCGGGCCCCGCACCAACGGCGCGGCCAGCAGCGGCTCGGTGGGGCCGAGGCCGAACGACGGGCAATCCTTGGCCACCACGCAGACACCGCAGGCCGGTTTGCGCGCGTGGCATACCCGGCGGCCGTGGAAGATCACGCGGTGGCTGAGCATGGTCCACTCGTTGCGTTCGATCAACTCGCCGGCCGCGCGCTCGATCTTGACCGGATCTTTGTCGGTGGTCCAGCGCCACCGGTGCAGCAGCCGCGCGAAATGGGTGTCGACCGTGATGCCGGGGACGCCAAAGGCGTTGCCCAGGATGACGTTGGCGGTCTTGCGGCCCACGCCGGGCAGCGTGACCAGTTCTTCCATCGTGGCGGGCACCTCGCCGTCGAACCGCTCGACCAACGCCTGCCCGAGGCCGATCAGTGAGGTCGCCTTGTTCCGGAAGAACCCCGTGGGGCGGATCAGGGTTTCCAGTTCGTCGCGGTCGGCTTGCGCGTAGTCCAGCGCCGAGGGATAGCGCTTGAACAACGCCGGCGTCGTGAGGTTCACCCGTTTGTCGGTGCTCTGCGCGGAAAGGATGGTGGCGACCGTCAGCTCCAGCGGCGTGGTGAAGTCCAGCTCGCAGTGCGCGTCCGGAAATGCCTGCGCCAGAGCCCTATTCATGCGGCGGGCCCGTCGCACCAGGCCTACTCGGGTCTCCTCGGAGAAGCGCCGCGCGGCGTCGCCGCCCGCCGGGGCGGGGGTGGACTTCGAGCGCCCGGACGACTTTGCCGCTGTCACCTACGACAGAGTACTGATTTCGTGATCTCGCCGAGACCTCGTGTTGATTGAAGGCCCTGTTTACTCTCCTTGTGTCATGGTTGCTGGTGGCCTGCGTTCCCGGGCTGCTGATGCTGGCGGCGCTCGGCTTGGGGCGCCTCGAACGGGGGCTCGCCCGCGCAGACGTCACGATGATCGCGGTCGCCGAGCTCTTCGAGCACGTGGAGTTCATGGACGTGCGCACCCTGGCCCGCGAGGGCATGCCGGAGGCGGTGGAATACCTGCACCGGCGCGAGGACCGGGAACTCGCGGCGGCGGCGCTGGGCGGGCTGACCGCCGGGCCGCGTCACGCGGCGCCGTCGTTCGCCGCCAGCTTCGTCGACCGCGGCGAGCTGACATTGCCGACGCGAATACACGCGCAGACGCGCATCAATCCGCAGTTTAAGGCCCCTCGATACGTCAATCGTGTGTAGCGTTGCACGTTGGACAAAATGTCCGACCGCTAGACTCATCACGCGAGCACGGGATTAACCTGCACGTATCACCGTCATTAAAACCTGAAGAGGCAACGTGGACGAGATCCTGGCAAGGGCAGGAATCTTCCAAGGGGTTGAGCCCAGCGCCGTCGCCGCGCTGACCAAGCAACTGCAACCCGTCGACTTCCCCCGTGGGCACACGGTGTTCGCCGAGGGGGAGCCGGGCGATCGGCTGTACATCATCGTCTCGGGGAAGGTGAAGATCGGCCGTCGCTCGCCCGACGGTCGGGAGAACCTGCTGACGATCATGGGCCCGTCGGACATGTTCGGCGAATTGTCCATCTTCGACCCCGGCCCGCGGACCTCCAGCGCGACCACCATCACCGAGGTGCGCGCGGTGTCGATGGACCGCGACGCGCTGCGGGCGTGGATCGCCGACCGTCCCGAGATCGCCGAGCAGCTGCTGCGGGTGCTGGCCCGACGCCTGCGCCGCACCAACAACAACCTGGCCGACCTCATCTTCACCGACGTGCCCGGCCGGGTCGCCAAACAGCTGCTGCAGCTCGCCCAGCGGTTCGGCACCCAGGAGGGTGGCGCGATGCGGGTGACCCACGACCTGACCCAGGAGGAGATCGCCCAGCTGGTGGGCGCCTCCCGCGAGACGGTGAACAAGGCGCTGGCCGACTTCGCCCACCGCGGCTGGATCCGCCTGGAGGGCAAGAGTGTGCTGATTTCGGACTCCGAAAGGCTGGCGAGGCGAGCGCGCTAATTGCGCCGAGCCGGTAATTCCGCGGGCGGCTACTCGCACTTCATCCTGCGAATTTTCAGCCTCGCCGCAAATAGTCCAGCTGCGCCTGAACCGACCATTCGGCCGCGTCCCAGAGTTTCTCGTCGACGTCCACATACACGTGTTCGACGACCTGGCGGGCGGTGGCGTCGTCGCCGATGTCGCGCAACGCCGCGCGCACCTGCTCCAGGCGCTCGTGCCGGTGCATCAGGTAGCCCGACGCGACGGCCTCCAGGTTGGCCAGGTCCGGCCCGTGGCCGGGCAGCACCGTGCGCGGGCCCAGTCCGCGCAGCCGGCGCAACGATTCCAGGTAGTCGGCCAGGCTGCCGTCTTCGGAATCTATGACCGCGGTGCCGCGGCCCAGGACGCTGTCGGCGGTGAGCACCGCGTCGTCGATGAGAAACGACAGCGAGTCGGCGGTGTGGCCCGGCGTCGCCATCACCTTGATCTTGAGGCCGGCCGCGTCGATCACCTCACCGTCGGTCAGGTGACCGCCGAGGCCACGCAAGAATCCGCTGCCCGCCGACCGCACAGTCGCGCCGGTCCGCTCGACGAGCTTGTCGATGCCGTCGGTGTGATCGCCGTGCCGGTGACTGATCAGCACCAGCGTGATGCGGCCCAACCCCGCGACCCGCGCGATGTGTTCGTCGTCGTCCGGCCCGGGATCCACCACGACCAATTCGTCGCTGCCCTGGCCGCGCAGCACCCAGGTGTTGGTCCCCTCGAGCGTCAGCAATCCGGGGTTGTCGGCCAACAGCACCGAGGCAGTGTCGGTGACCGCCCGCAGCCTGCCGTATGCGGGATGGCTCAACGACTCTTGCGCCTCGGTCACGGTCGTGAGCCGACCTCCACGATCAGTTCGACCTCCACCGGCGCGTCCAACGGCAGCTCGGACACCCCGACCGCCGACCGGGCGTGCGCGCCCCGCTCGCCGAACACGTCGGCCAGCAGCTCGGAAGCCCCGTTGATGACGCCGGGCTGGCCGTTGAAACCCGGGGCCGACGCGACGAAGCCGACGACCTTGACCACGCGGGTCACCGCGTCGATGCCGACCAGCGCATCCACGGCGGCCAGGGCGTTGAGCGCGCAGACGCGCGCCAGCGCCTTACCCTCTTCCGGGCTGACCTGGGCACCGACCTTGCCGGTCCCCGCGAGCTGTCCCGCCTGCATCGGCAGCTGACCCGCCGTATAGACCAAATCGCCCGTGCGCACCGCGGGCACGTAGGCGGCCAGCGGGGCCACGACCTCGGGCAGCGCGACGCCGAGTTCCGCGAGCCGGGCCGAGGCGCTCATCTACTTCGGGCGCTTCAGATACGCGACGTGTTGCTCGCCGGTCGGTCCGGGCAGTACCGAGACCAATTCCCAACCGTCGGCGCCCCACTGGTCGAGGATTTGTTTGGTGGCGTGCGTCAGCAGCGGGACCGTGACGTATTCCCATGCGGTGGGTTGGCTCATGGCGCGAGCTTATCGGTCGCAGCTGAACGGCTCCGGCCTGCCCGGGGATCGGTCGGGCTAGCATGCGAAGGTGGCAAACACATCGAGCGGCGGTAGCGCGGTCGGCTGGCCGGCCCGGCTGTCGAAGGCCCGGCTGCATTTCGTCACCGGCAAAGGCGGTACGGGCAAGTCGACGATAGCGGCCGCGCTGGCGCTGACCCTGGCAGCCGGGGGCCGCAAGGTCCTCCTCGTGGAAGTCGAAGGGCGCCAAGGCATTGCGCAACTCTTCGACGTCCCGCCGCTGCCCTACCAGGAGGTCAAGATCGCGACCGCCGAACGCGGCGGACAGGTCAACGCCCTGGCGATCGACATCGAGGCCGCGTTCCTGGAATACCTGGACATGTTCTACAACCTGGGCATCGCCGGGCGGGCGATGCGCCGCATCGGGGCCATCGAGTTCGCGACGACGATCGCGCCCGGCCTGCGCGACGTGCTGCTCACCGGCAAGATCAAGGAGTCGGTGGTGCGCCTGAACAAAGGGGCCAAGAACCCGGTGTACGACGCGGTCGTCGTCGACGCTCCCCCGACGGGGCGGATCGCCCGCTTCCTGGACGTCACCAAGGCGGTGTCGGATCTGGCCAAGGGCGGGCCGGTGCACTCGCAGAGCGAGGGCGTGGTGAAGCTGCTGCACTCCGAGCAGACCGCCATCCACCTGGTCACCCTGCTGGAGGCGTTGCCGGTGCAGGAAACGCTGGAGGCCATCGAGGAACTCGCCGAGATGGAGCTGCCGATCGGCAGCGTGATCGTGAACCGCAACATCGCGTCGCATCTGCAGCCGGCCGACCTGGCGAAGGCCGCCGAGGGTGACGTCGACGCGGACTCGGTGCGGGCGGGCCTGGAGATGGCGGGGATCAAGCTGAACGACGCCGAGTTCGCCGGGCTGCTGACCGAAACCATCGAGCACGCGACGGTCATCGCCGCGCGCGCCGAGATCGCCCAACAGCTCGACGCGTTGAAGGTGCCGCGGCTCGAGTTGCCCGCGATCTCCGACGGCGTGGACCTGGGCAGCCTTTATGAGCTGTCGGAATCGCTTGCGCAGCAGGGAGTTCGATGAGTACAACGCCGAATAGGCTTGATCTGGCGGCGATCCTGGCCGACACGACCAACCGGGTCGTGGTGTGCTGCGGGGCGGGCGGCGTGGGCAAGACCACCACCGCCGCCGCGATGGCGCTGCGCGCGGCCGAATACGGCCGCAACGTGTGCGTGCTGACGATCGACCCGGCCAAGCGGCTCGCACAGGCGCTGGGGGTCAACGACCTTGGCAACACCCCGCAATCGGTGCCCCTGGCGCCGGAGGTTCCCGGTGAACTGCACGCGATGATGCTCGACATGCGCCGCACGTTCGACGAGATGGTGGTCCAGTACTCCGGACCCGGTCGCGCGCAAGCGATTCTGGACAACCAGTTCTATCAGACGGTCGCCAGCTCGCTCGCCGGCACGCAGGAGTACATGGCGATGGAGAAACTCGGTCAGCTGCTGGCCGAGGACCGGTGGGACCTGGTGGTGGTGGACACCCCGCCGTCGCGCAACGCGCTTGACTTCCTGGACGCGCCCAAGCGCCTCGGCAGCTTCATGGACAGCCGGTTGTGGCGGCTGCTGCTCGCGCCCGGCCGGGGCATCGGCCGATTGGTCACCGGCGCAATGGGTTTGGCGATGAAGGCGATGTCCACCGTGCTCGGCTCGCAGATGTTGAGCGACGCGGCCGCGTTCGTGCAATCACTGGACGCCACGTTCGGCGGTTTCCGGGAGAAGGCGGATCGCACCTACGCGCTGCTGAAGAGGCGCGGCACGCAGTTCGTCGTGGTGTCGGCGGCCGAGCCCGACGCACTGCGCGAGGCCTCGTTCTTCGTCGACCGGCTGTCGCAGGAGGGCATGCCGCTGGCCGGGCTGATCTTGAACCGCACCCACCCGACGTTGTGCTCGTTGCCGGCCGAGCGGGCGATCGACGGGACCGAAACGCTGGAGGCCGAAACGGACTCCGAGGCGGCGTCGCTGGCCGCCGCCGTGCTGAGGATTCACGCCGACCGCGCGCAGACCGCCAAACGGGAAATCAGGTTGCTGTCGCGGTTCACCGGAGCCAATCCGCACGTCCCGGTCATCGGGGTGCCCTCGCTGCCGTTCGACGTCTCGGATCTCGAGGCGTTGCGCGCGCTTGCCGACCAGATCACCTCGACCGTCGGCGACGCCCGCGCAGCCACCCAGGGGCCCCTACGCTAGGGGGCCCGATCGCGGCGTCAGCCGACGCTGCGGGCCCGCCTCTTGTCGAAGAAGTCCGCCCAGGACACCACCTCGGGGTGCTGCTTGAGCAGGGCGCGGCGCTGACGCTCGGTCATGCCGCCCCAGACGCCGAACTCGACCTTGTTGTCCAGTGCGTCCGCTCCGCATTCCTGCATCACCGGGCAGTGCCGGCAAATGACGGCGGCTTTGCGCTGCGCGGCCCCGCGAACGAATAGCTCGTCCGGGTCGGTGGTTCGACACAGTGCTTTGGAGACCCAGGCGATCCGTTCTTCGGCATCAACGCTGCGGAGTACCCCTTGTGCGGCCGCAATGTTTGTTCTACGCGCCGCAGGCCGTGTTCCTGACACGAACTGTTCCCTTCCCTACCGGCCGCCCTCGCGACCGCCCTCCTCGGGTGCAGATCCTCACCTGCGATCTACGCCACACTGTGTACATCGGTGTTACCTGAATCTCACCGTGTGTCTAAGTTAGGTGGTCAGCTGCCAATTGCGCAACAGTCCGATAACGCTTTTTTTGGGACGGGCGTCCCGTCTCGTCCCAGAACGGTACGCGAAGAAGTGATCTTGGACACGTCAGCTCGCACGCTTTCTACTGACGCCTGCGCAAATTTTATCCCGCCCGCGGCGGTAAAGCGCTGGTCAATGCCGGGGGCAAAAAGTGGGTGAACGCGCGGCGTGGCGACGTGACTGGGGGCCGCTACTGTAATAGCCATGTCAGACCGCCCCCGGGCCGCCCTCACGATTCTCAAGCTTGCGGGGTACTGCTTGCTGGCCGGCGTCGTCGCCACCGCCCTGATGTTTCCGTTCGCGGGCGGATTGGGCCTGATGTCCAACCGGGCCTCCGAAGTCGTCGCCAACGGATCGGCCCAACTCCTCGAAGGCGAGGTGCCCGCGGTGTCGACGATGGTCGACGCGAAGGGCAACACCATCGCCTGGCTGTACTCCCAGCGCCGCTTCGAGGTGCCCAGCGACAAGATCGCCAACACGATGAAGCTGGCGATCGTGTCCATCGAGGACAAGCGGTTCGCCGAGCACGCCGGGGTGGACTGGAAGGGCACGCTGACCGGGTTGGCCGGCTACGCGCGCGGCGACGTCGACACCCGCGGCGGGTCGACGATCGAGCAGCAGTACATCAAGAACTATCAGTTGCTGGTGACGGCGAAGACCGACGCCGAAAAGCGCGCCGCCGTGGAGACCACCCCGGCGCGCAAGCTGCGCGAGATCCGGATGGCGCTCACGCTGGACAAGACGTTCACCAAGCCCGAGATCCTGACCCGCTACCTGAACCTGGTGTCGTTCGGCAACGGCTCGTTCGGTGTGCAGGACGCGGCGCAGACGTACTTCGGCATCAACGCCTCGGACCTCAACTGGCAGCAGGCCGCCCTGCTGGCCGGCATGGTGCAGTCGACCAGCGCGCTCAACCCCTACACCAACCCCGAGGGTGCGCTGGCGCGGCGAAACCTGGTGCTGGACACCATGATCGAGAACATCCCGCAGGAGGCCGACGCGCTGCGCGCCGCCAAGGCCACGCCGCTGGGCGTGCTGCCGCAGCCCAACGAGTTGCCGCGTGGCTGCATCGCGGCCGGCGACCGCGCGTTCTTCTGCGACTACGTCCAGGAGTATTTGTCCCGCGCCGGAATCAGTAAAGAACAGGTGGCCCGCGGCGGCTACCTCATCCGCACCACGCTGGACCCGGACGTGCAGGTCCCCGTCAAGGCGGCCATCGACCAGTTCGCCAGCCCCACGCTGCCGGGCATCTCCAGCGTGATGAGCGTGATCCAGCCCGGCAAGACGTCGCACAAGGTGATGGCGATGGCGAGCAACCGCACCTACGGGCTGAACCTCGACGCGGGCGAAACCATGCGCCCGCAACCGTTCTCGTTGGTCGGCGACGGCGCGGGCTCGGTATTCAAGATCTTCACCACGGCCGCCGCCCTGGACATGGGGATGGGCACCAACGCCACGCTCGAGGTGCCGAGCCGGTTCCAGGCCAAGGGCATGGGCAGCGGCGGCGCCAAGGGCTGCCCCAAGGACACCTGGTGCGTGGTCAACGCCGGCAACTACCGCGGGTCGATGAACGTGACCGAGGCGCTGGCCACCTCGCCCAACACCGCGTTCGCCAAGCTGATCCAGCAGGTCGGGGTGACCCGCACGGTGGACATGGCGATCAAGCTGGGGCTGCGGTCCTACGCCGACCCGGGCACCGCCCGCGACTACAACCCGGACAGCAACGAGAGCCTGGCCGACTTCGTCAAACGGCAGAACATCGGCTCGTTCACCCTGGGCCCCATCGAGGTCAACGCGCTCGAACTGTCCAACGTCGCGGCCACGCTGGCCTCCGGCGGCACCTGGTGCCCGCCGAACCCGATCGACAAGCTGATCGACCGGCACGGCAACGAGGTCGCCGTGACCACCGAGACCTGTGACCAGGTGGTGCCCGAGGGGCTGGCGAACACCCTGGCCAACGCGATGAGCAAGGACGCGGTGGGCGGCGGCACCGCCGCCGGCTCGGCCGGCGCCGCGGGCTGGACGCTGCCGATGTCCGGCAAGACTGGCACCACCGAGGCGCACCGTTCCTCCGGCTTCGTGGGCTTCACCAATCACTACGCCGCGGCCAACTACATCTACGACGACTCGACCTCGCCGACGGACCTGTGCTCGGCGCCCCTGCGCCATTGCGGCGAGGGCGACCTGTACGGCGGTAACGAGCCGGCCCGCACCTGGTTCACCGCGATGAAGCCGATCGCCAACAACTTCGGGCCGGTGGCGCTGCCGCCCACCGATCCCCGCTACGTGGACGGGTCGCCCGGGTCGCGGGTGCCCAGCGTCGCGGGCCTGGATATCGACGCGGCGCGTGCCCGCCTCAAGGAGGCCGGCTTCCAGGTCGCCGACCAGAACAACTTCGTCAACAGCAGCGCCAAGCAGGGCGAGGTGGTCGGAACCACCCCGAGCGGCGCGACGATCCCGGGCTCCATCATCACCATTCAGGTCAGCAACGGCATCCCGCCGGCCCCGCCGCCGCCGCCGGAGGGCGCGCCGGTGCCGGTCGGGTCGCAGGTGGTCGAGATTCCGGGCCTGCCGCCGATCACCATTCCGTTGCTGGCGCCGCCGCCCCCGCCGCCGGGCGCCCCGCCCCCGTAATCGCCGCGCCGACCATGACGCCGTGGCGCCAGCTATGCGTTGCCAACGCGCAACCGGCAGTAGGCTGCCAACATGGCTGACGTTTTGCCCACGCTGATACGCACCGGTGCACTAGCGCTCGGTTCGGCCGCCGCCGGCATCGGTTATGCCGCCGTCGTCGAGCGCAACGCCTTCGTCCTGCGCGAGATCACCATGCCCGTCCTGACGCCGGGCTCCACGCCGCTGCGGGTGCTGCATCTCAGCGATCTGCACATGACGCCCAACCAGCGCCGCAAGCAGGCCTGGCTGCGCGAGCTGGCCAACTGGGAGCCCGACCTGGTGGTCAACACCGGTGACAACCTGGCGCACCCCAAGGCCGTGCCCGCGGTGGTGCAGGCCCTCGGTGACCTGCTGTCGCGACCGGGTGTCTTCGTATTCGGCAGCAATGACTACTTCGGGCCGCGCCTGAAGAACCCGCTGAACTATGTGACCAACCCGTCACACCGGGTCCGCGGTGAACCGCTGCCGTGGCAGGACCTGCGGGCGGCGTTCACCGAGCGCGGCTGGCTCGACCTCACCCACACGCGGCGTGAGTTCGAGGTGGCCGGCCTGCACGTCGCCGCCGCCGGCGTCGACGACCCGCACATCGACCGGGACCGCTACGAGACCATCGCGGGCCCGGCCAGCCCGGCCGCGAACCTGCGCCTGGGGCTGACCCACTCGCCGGAGCCGCGGGTGCTGGACCGCTTCGCCGCGGACGGCTACCAGCTGGTGATGGCCGGACACACCCACGGCGGGCAGGTCTGCCTGCCGCTCTACGGGGCCCTGGTGACCAACTGCGGGCTGGACCGGTCGCGCGCCAAGGGACCGTCCCGCTGGGGCGCGAACACGGCGCTGCACGTGTCCGCTGGGATCGGCACCTCGCCGTTCGCGCCGGTACGGTTCTGCTGCCGGCCCGAGGCCACCCTGCTGACGCTGATCGCCACCCCGATGGGCGGTCGCGACTCGGCCAGCGACCTGAGCCGTTCGCAGCCAACAGCTTCGGTGCGTTGACGCAGCGGGCCCGGATCGCGGTCCGCAGCCATTCCCGCAGCTGGACGGACAACGCGGTCCGGCTCATCCAGGCCGACGCCCGCCGCAGCGCGGACACGCACCTGCTGCGCTATCCCCTGCCGGAGGCCTGGGCCGGACACGGCCCGGGTGCTCAGGTCGCGCTGTACCTCAAGGACGAGACCACCCACATCACCGGCAGCCTCAAGCACCGGCTCGCGCGCTCGCTGTTCCTGTACGCGCTGTGCAACGGCTGGATCCACGAGGGCACCACGGTGGTCGAGGCCTCCTCGGGTTCCACGGCGGTGTCGGAGGCCTACTTCGCCGCGCTGCTCGGCCTGCCGTTCGTCGCCGTGATGCCGGCGTCCACCAGCTCGTCCAAGATCGCGCTAATCGAATCCCAGGGCGGCCGTTGCCATTTCGTGCAGAACTCGGCCGAGGTGTACGCCGAGGCGGAGCGCGTCGCCCACGACACCGGCGGGCATTACCTGGACCAGTTCACCAACGCCGAACGCGCCACCGACTGGCGGGGCAACAACAACATCGCCGAGTCGATCTTCGAGCAGATGGGCGAGGAGGCCCACCCGGTTCCGGAGTGGATCGTCGTCGGCGCGGGCACCGGCGGCACCAGCGCGACGATCGGCCGCTACATCCGCTACCGGCGCCACCCGACCCGGTTGTGCGTCGTCGACCCGGAGAACTCCGCGTTCTTCCCCGCCTACGCCGACGACCGCGATGACGTCGTGATGCCCACCTCGTCGCGCATCGAGGGCATCGGCCGGCCGCGGGTGGAGCCGTCGTTTCTGCCCGGCGTGGTCGACCGCATGGTGGCCGTGCCCGACGCCGCGTCCATCGCGGCCGCCCGCCACGTCAGCGCCGTGCTGGGCCGCCGGGTTGGGCCCTCGACGGGCACCAACCTGTGGGGCGCCTTCGGCCTGCTGGCCGAGATGGTCGCCGAGGGGCGCAGCGGCTCGGTGGTCACGCTGCTCGCCGACAGCGGCGACCGCTAC
Organism: Mycobacterium sp. E3339; assembly: GCF_001666915.1. Lineage (NCBI taxonomy): Bacteria > Bacillati > Actinomycetota > Actinomycetes > Mycobacteriales > Mycobacteriaceae > Mycobacterium > Mycobacterium sp. E3339. The sequence goes on from NZ_LZIZ01000174.1 coordinate 42,800, forward strand.
CACGACACCTACTTCGACGACGACTGGGTCAGCGCGCAGGGGCTCGATCCGGGCGGACCCGCCGAGGCGCTGGTGGAGTTCGAGCGCTCCTGCGTGTGGAAGTGACCCGCCACACCGCGATTTGGCCAGCCGCTGGGCCGGTGCGATAGGCTGTCGGAGCTTCAAGCGGGGTGTGGCGCAGCTTGGTAGCGCGCTTCGTTCGGGACGAAGAGGCCGTGGGTTCAAATCCCGCCACCCCGACTCAGTTTGTGTTAGCTGGCAGGACGGCCGGCGACAAGATTTGACACTGCGACCCGGCGGCTTTGCCATTAAGCTCACCGCGCATGGCGCTGGTAAGCCGGTCGCCCGGGCAGAGGCGGCGGCGCAGGGTCGGCCAACCGGCCAGGCGCGTTGCTGACTCCCGTGCCCCGGCCGGCACCCCCGATCACCCCACCCTGGCTGAGATCGCGCAGCGGCGCCAGGAGATCGAGGCATGGACCGCGCTGAACGTGGGCGGCTACCGGTTCGCCAAACCGGGAACCATCGTCGGCGCGCTGATCTCGGTGGTGCTGGTGGTTCTCGCGGTGACGCCCATCCCGCCGAACTGGCCCTGGGACATCCCGACGATGATCCTGGCCATCTTCACGGCGGTGGGGACCGTGACCTGTGGTCTGTTGTGGTTCGACAACCCGCACCCGCCCCCTCGCCCCGAGTCGCTGGTGATCGTGCCGTTCACCCGCGCGGAGAATTTGAAGCTGATGGGACAACAACTGCACGAGCCCTACCGCGCCATCTGCACCTGCCCCGGCTGCGGCGACACGTCCGCGCACCTGATCCGCGAGCCCGCCAAGGACGAACCGGACTGGGCGATGGTCACCCGGCACTGCGGCGTGTGCGAACGCGAATGGGCCCAGGCGTGAACAGTTTTCGGGCCTCAACGCTCAAGTCCCCGCGCGCACAAGGGTTTTCGCGCGCGACCGGCCCGTCGGTTATGCGCAGTCGGCGCAGACGGGAAGCCCGCCGTTCGAGCTGCGCAACCGGCTGCGGTGTTGGACCAAAAAGCAGCTCGAGCAGGTGAACTCGTCGGACCGCTGGGGAATCACCGTCACCGACAGCTCTTCGCCGGACAGGTCGGCGCCCGGCAGCTCGAAGAAGGCCACATCGTTGGGATCCTCGTCGACCACCGCGATCGACGATTCCTGCAGTGTCGGCGCTAATTCGCGGATCGCGGACTTGTCCTGGGCGTCCATGTCGGAGACCCGGCGTGCGTCATAGTCGCTTGCGGTCGGCATGGCAGTTCCTTCCTGCTGATGAGCCGGGTTGACGCACTTTGCTGTAGTCATCCCGTGGCGCAGGCAGTACCCCGTTCAGGCGCGCGTTACACCGGACGGCGCAAAAAAGTTGCGCCGGCGCGGGCCCAGCCGCCTCAGCTGCCGGACGGCGGCGGGTAAGTGCGCGAGCGCCAAGCCCAACCACGGCGCGACGATGGACACGATCAGCGCCGGTATGGCAACCCCTTCGTGCCCGACCAACAACTCGAACAGACCGATCGCCAGGCTGACCGCCCACACCGCCACGGCCGCGACGGCGAGCACGGGGAAGTCACGCTCGTACTCTCCCCGGTAATTTGCTGCTCGCAACGAAACGGGCGCGACCATGCTCCCCAGTTACCCGGCCATCGGCGCAGTTAAACGGCCCGGCGATCGAACAGGGACGGGTGTTCGTTAGCTCACAGGGGTCAGCTGCTCGGCGGCGGGGCCGACCGGTCGGCATTCTCGGTGTGCCAGGCCAGCTCGGCGTCCCGGACCCTGCGGTGCGTGCGCCGCAGCCACACCGCGCTCGCCGCGCCCAGCACGACGGCGAGGATCACGGCCGTCAATCCCGCCGACAAGTGCCGCGTCGCCAACGAGAACAAGCCGACGATCAGGGCGAGCACCGCTACACCCGCGCCGGCGAGCCCGGGCGCATTGGCGCCGTAGGTGAAGGTTTCGCCGGCGTGCTGCCGCGCGGTTCGTTGGTGATCGACTGGGTCGATCTTGTGCTAATTCAACGTCATTCCTTGCGAGAAGGCTTGGGTATCAGGGCGATCCGTGCGGCAAGCCGCGGAACTTTGCAGTGGCCGCCGCTGCGCGGACCATGGGTGGCGGTTACCCGTCGCGTCGATAACCAAACGACGCCAGCGGTGTCAGCAGGCCGCGGCCTGGGTATGCCGGGCAGATGAAACCCGCCGTTCTGTTCGACGTCGACGGAAGCCTGGTCGACTCCAACTACCTGCACGTGTACGCGTGGCAACGCGCCTTCGACGCCGAGGGACTGCCCGTGGCCGCCTGGCAGATCCACCGCTGCATCGGCATGGACGGCTCCACGCTGGTGCGAACGCTCTCCAAAGACGCCCCGGACGAGGTGCAGGAGCGACTGAGCGACGGGCACAGCCGCTTCTACCGCGAGTGCACCCCGCTGCTGGCGCCGCTGCCCGGGGCCCGCGCACTGCTGCGCCGTGTCGCCGACCTCGGCCTGCAGGTGGTGCTGGCCACCTCGGCGCCCGACGACGAGCTGGAGATCTTGCGCAAGGTCCTCGACTGCGACGACGTCATTTCCGAAACGACGTCGTCGCGCGACGTCGACATGGCCAAGCCCGAACCCGGCATCGTGCAGGTCGCGCTGGACCGGGCCGGGGTCGACGCCGGCCACGCCGTGTTCATCGGGGACGCCGTGTGGGACGCGCACGCCGCGGCGGGCGCAGGCGTGCCGTGCATCGGGCTGCTGAGCGGCGGCATCGCCCGCGAGGAGCTGCAGGCGGCGGGCTCGTCCCCGATTTTCACCGATCCGGAGGATCTGCTCGAGAATCTGGGCTCGACCCGCATCGGCGAACTCGCGCTACATGCCGCGAGTGCGGAGCAACAGCGGTAGCAGCCACCAGAAGAACGTAAACAGCGCCAGCGCACACACTCCCGCGATCAGGGCCGGGCTGCGCCCGGCCACGGCGGCGAACACGATGACCGTCACGCCGGTCAAAGCGAGTCCGAGCAACGCCAGCCCGGCGTAGGCGCACCGGTGGGCGGCCGACACCAGCACCTGCAGGCGGTGTCGGCGGAACAGCATCCGGTGCATGCCGACCGGGGCGATCAGCAGCACGGTCGCGCCGACCGAGCAGCCCACGGTGATCAGGTAGGCGTCGCGCAGGGCGGGCGCCAGGACGTCGAAACGCTGCTGGAACGGCAGCGTCAACAGGAACCCGGTCAGCAGCTGCACACCCGTCTGCACCACCCGCAGTTCCTGCAGCAGGCTGTTCCAATTGCGGTCCAGCCGTTGGATTTCTGTTTCGCCCCGCTCACGGCTATCCCAGCGCTGGTCGTCTTGCGGATTGTCGACGTCCATAGCCGTGATCATCGCACCTGTCGTATGCGCCAGCGCCGTTTCACGACCACGGCACAAGAATCGTTATCCGCCGTGAATTCGAATTGATCACCGCGGTGCGGCCATTCGGCATCCGAATTCGCCAAAAACGTTGTCGCGCAAGCGCTGACGCCGATATCCGGCTAGCGGTTGATGTTGCCGTCCCGCACCGCGGTCAGGGCGTCGTCCAGAGTGGGGTACAGCGGGAACGTCTTGTCCAGGCCGGTCAGGTGAATCGGCCGACGGGTCGCCGGGCCGCGGGCGACCACCCCGAACCCCGTCGCGTCGCCCAGCTTCTCGTAGGTCGCCGCCAGGATCTTCAGGCCCACCGAGCCGAGGAATTCCACCGCCGAAAGGTCGATGACCAGCGCCGTCGGGTTGCCCGCGACTACCGCGCCGATGGCCTGTTCCAGGGCCGGCGCCGTCACCAGATCGATTTCGCCGCTGACACTGACCACGGACACCCCATCATGGTCCTCAACCAACGTGGTGATCGAATCAGGAGCTGACAATGGCGAACCTCTGTCCCTGGGCATTAAGTGTGGTGCAAGCCTAGCCTGCGTTGCGAACTGCGAGAAGAATATGCCCTCAACACCTGCCCCGCGACGACCCACGCTAGTCTCGCAAAACGAGCCTGCATACGGACGGGGCGCGGACCGGCACTCGGGAGGCAACATGTCAGATTCGCCGGCGGAGTTCAGCAGCGCGGCCGCCACCGCACAGGTGAACAATGTATCCAGCGAGGGCCTGCTGCCCCAGCTCGTCCAGCACCTGCGGCAGAACCGAACCGTGCTGCGCGAGGAATGGGCGCGCAGGATCACCGAGGCCGAACTGCTCACCGCGATGACACCGGAGGAGCTGTTCTCCGAGGCGACCGCCGTCTACGACAACTACGTGGAGGTGCTCGAGACCGGTAGCGTCGAGGCGCTACAGGCCTACGCGCGCGACCTGTCGGAACGCATCATTCCGCGGGGCGTGGAGACCGACGAGGTCGTCGGCATCGTGCTGCTGCTGCGCGACGTGCTCGCGCGCTCGTTGTTCGAGAAGTATCAGGCCGAATTCGAGATGCTCAACCGGGTTCTGGACGCCTACGAGCCGGCGGCCAACCGCATCGCCAACACGGTGGCGGTCAGCTTCGTGCAGGAACGCGAGCGCATCATCCGCCAACAGCAGGAGGCCATCCGCGAGCTGTCGACGCCGGTGCTGCAGGTGCGCGAACAGCTGCTGATCCTGCCGATCATCGGGGTGCTCGACAGCCAGCGCGCCCGCCAGGTCACCGAACAACTGCTGCGGGCGATCCGCGCCAACCGCGCGAAAGTGGTGGTCATCGACATCACCGGTGTGCCGACGATCGACTCCACGGTGGCCAACCACCTGGTGCAGACCGTCGACGCGTCGGGGCTGATGGGCGCCAGCGTCATCATCACCGGCCTGTCCTCCGAAATCGCCCTGACGCTGGTGACGATCGGCCTGGACCTGTCGAAGATGAACGCCGTCGGCGACCTGCAGGGCGGCATCGAGGAAGCCGAACGCCTGCTGGGTTACGAGGTCTCTCGCACCGGCGAGCAGACCGGCTAGATATCAGGAACGCGAGCGCCCCATGCCGGTACCGATCCTCAAACAGGGTGCGATCCTCATCGCCTCGGTGCAGGCCGCGCTCAGCGACTCCGACGCCGAGCGGCTGCGCTATGACCTCATGGAGCGGGTCAGCCGGTTCCGCGCGCAGGGCATCATCGTCGACGTCACCGCCATCGACGTGATGGACTCGTTCGCGGCCCGGTCGCTGCGCACGATCGCGCACATGACCCGGCTGCGCGGCGCCGACACGGTGATCGTGGGCCTGCAGCCGGAGGTGGCCTTCGCGATGGTCCAGCTCGGCTTGGCGTTCGACGACATGAACACCGCGCTCGACCTCGAAGAGGGTCTGGCCCTGCTGAATCGCCAACTGGGACAGCGCAAACCGACGATCGGGCGCGACGGTGGGGGCTGAGATCGTCGTCGACATCCACACTCCCGACGACATCGTCGAAGCACGCAAAGCCGGACACCACCTCGCACTCGATCTCGGGTTCTCGCTCACCGACGTCACGATGATCGCCACGGCGATCTCCGAGATCGCCCGCAACATCACCAGTTACGCCGGCCGCGGCGCCGTGCGCGTCTTCGTCGCCGACCGGGAGGGCCGCAAGGCCCTGGTGGTGCGCGCCGAGGATGAGGGGCCGGGCATCGCCGACATCGAGCGGGCCATGGAGGACGGCTACTCGACAGGCCGCGGGTTGGGGATGGGCCTGCCCGGCTCGCGCCGGCTGATGGACAGGTTGCACGTGGAGTCCACGCTCGGCCGGGGAACGGTCGTCGAGATGTGGAAATGGGTGCCGCCCCGTGCGTGACAACGGCCGGTTCGGTCCCATCGAATGGGCAAGGGCGGGCCGGCCCCTGCCGAGCGAGTACGTCTCCGGCGACCGGGGTCTCGCCGTCGACATCGACGGTGCGGCCGCGCTGTTCGGCGTCGTGGACGGCCTCGGCCACGGCCCGGAGGCCGCAACCGCCGCGCTGAACGCCATCGAAGCGGTGAAACGCTCCAGCTCCGAGCGGCTCGAGGTGTTGATCCAGCTGTGCCACCGCGTGCTCGAGGGCACCAGGGGAGTCGCAATGACCCTGGCGCGGGTGGACTTTGCGGCCAACACGCTGACTTGGACGGGCGTCGGCAACGTGACCGCTCACCTGGTGGCCAAGTCCCCAACCGGCGTCCAGATCCGATCCAGTGCGCGGCTCACCGCGGGCATCGTCGGCTACCGCATACCGGAAATCCGGCCGGCCCAAGTTGTTTCGATCCGAACGGGTGACCTGCTGGTGATAAGCACCGACGGAATCACCGAGGATTACCTCGACCACATCGACTTCTCGGCCCCGGCCGTCGTCATTGCCGAAGAGCTCCTCGGCAAAGACGCCAAGGAAACCGACGATGCCATGGTGCTGACCGCCCGTCATCGGGGAGCCATTGCATGACCGACGACGACTTCCACGCCAAGTACGCGGCCGCGTTGCGCACCTACCTGAAGGCGCGTGACGAGGACAGTTTGGCGGTCGCCTACGAGCTCGGGCGCCGGGCCCTGCAGGAGGAAGTCAGCCTGTTGGCGATCATCGAGCGTCACGTCGAGCTGATCCTCGCGACATCGCAGGACGTGCGGATCGACGCGCCGGTCGCGCTGGAGTTCCTGCTGCAGATGCTGGTCCCACTGGACATCGCCACCCGCGGCTTCCTCGACGGCACCAGGCGCTTCGCGCGCGAGCGCGCCCGCGCCGAGGGGTTGGCTGATCGCGACAAATTCCGTACGGCACTGGTCAATTCGTTGCAGGAGGGGTTCTTCGTCAGCGACCACGAGGGTTCGGTGATCGAGATGAACAACGCCCTGATCGAGATTCTCGGCTACCCCGCTGAGGGTCTGCCCTACCGGTGGCCGCACCCGTGGCTGGTCGACCAGAAGGGCGCCCGCCAACAGCAGGCGCTGGTCCAAAGCATCGGCACCACCGCCTACGAGACACCGATCCGGCACCGCGACGGGCACCTGGTGTGGGTGACGGTGAGCATCAACGCGGTCCAGGGCAGCGGCAGCGACCAGGACGTCTTCGTGGGCACGATCCGTGACATCACCGCCGAACGTGCCTTCGCCGCAAGGGAAAGCGCGGTCCTGCGGCTGGCGACGGCGGTGGCGGTTGCCAAGAGTGTGGACGAGCTACTGTCGATCACCCTCGACGAATGCAGCACCGCCATCGATGTGCAACGGGTGGTGGCGATCTCTTGGCCGACCGGCGAGGGCGAACCCACCGTCCAGGTGGCGGGCGAGAAGTCCGAAACGCCTTGGCGCAGGCTGGATCCCTGGTTACGCCAGACCTTCGAGGAGGCACGCCATCAGCTGCCGCTGACGGCCAAGACGGTCGAGCGGCCCGACAATCCCGGCAAGGCACAGGGATTGGTCGCGGTGCTCTCCGGGGCGGGCGACCTCGCGTTGTGGTTGGAGCTGCGCTCGCCGCGCTGGGTCAGCGCGGAAGACCGGCTGCTGGTCACGGTGTTGATCGGCCACCTCAGCCTGGCCATGCAGCACGTCCGCCAATTCGAGAGTGCCCGTGAGACATCGCTGACGTTGCAGCGCGCGCTGCTGCCGACTCTGGAGCCGCCGCCGGGCTTCGCCGTGCGCTACGAGCCGGCGGTGCCGCCATTGGAGATCGGCGGCGACTGGTATGACGTGCTGCCAATCGGCGACCATCGCATCGGGATCGTCGTCGGCGACTGCGTGGGCCGTGGCCTGCCGGCGGCCGCGGTCATGGGCCAGTTGCGCAGCTCGGCGCGCGCCCTGCTGATCAACGGGGCCGAGCCCGCGCTGTTGCTCGAGCAACTCGACTCGGCGGCCTCACTCATCCCGAATGCGTACTGCACCACCGTTTTCCTGGCAATCCTCGACACCGAGTCCGGGGTTCTGCAGTACAGCAACGCCGGTCACATGCCCGCCGTGCTGGTCGGGTCCGAGCCGGGCACGACGACATTTTTGACCGACGCCGCGTCGGTCCCGCTCGCGGTCCGCCGATCGGAGCCCCGGCCGCAGACCAGCCGCGTGTTGCCGTCCGGCTCCACCCTGATGCTGTTCACCGATGGACTGGTCGAACGCAAGCACGAGTCCATCGACGACGGGATCGCCCGTGCCGCGGCCGTACTGGTGAAGACGACGACCTTGCCGCTGGATTCCGTCGCGGATGCCGTACTGCGTGAGCTGGCCCCCGCCGCGGGGTATGACGACGACGTGGCGATGGTGATCTACCGACATCAGCAGTCCCCGCTTCGGATTGAAAGCGAGGCCAGCGCAGAGCGATTGCTCAGCATCCGGCATCGGCTGGCCGACTGGCTGGACACCGCCGGTTTGCCCGAGGATTCGGCCGCCGACATCGTGTTGGTCGTCAACGAGGCGTGCACGAACTGCGTCGAACACGCATACGCCGGACGCCCGGCGGGCACGATGCTGCTGGAGACCGAACTCGCAGAAGGCGAGGTCCGCGCCCGGATCACCGACCACGGCTCGTGGAAGACACCCGACGAAAACCCGCGCAACGGCGGGCGGGGCTTGCTGCTGATGCAGGCGCTGAGCAGCACGATGGAAATGACGTGCACCCCCACCGGCACCACCGCCGACCTGACGTTTCGGCTACCGGCCGAGGCCGACTAGGGGCCTGGCACCGTTTGTGCCCCCCGGATACCGGGTAGTCGTGGGCGTGACCCGCGCATCGATCACCACCGAACCCGCCCTGCCGGCGGCACACGGGCCGCTGTCGACCGCCGTTCGTCGCGCCCTGACCGGGCCGCCGTCACACGACCACCTGACCCGAATCGGCGCGTCCGTCCGCGATTCGGACCCCTACGGCCTGGATCTACAGCTGGCGCTGTGCATGTGCTACGAGCTGCACTACCGGGGCTTCGCGGGCGTGGACCCCGGGTGGGAATGGAACCCGGCGCTGCTGACGCTGCGCGGCGAACTGGAACGCGTGTTCCTGGCCGGCGTGCGCCGCGACGTCGGCCCCATCCCGCCGGACCAGACGGCGGCCGCCGAAATGGACGCGATTTCGGTCGAACCGGTCGACGGCACCGGGCCGTCGTATTACTTGCGCGACACCGGAACCTGGCAGCAGATGCGCGAATACTTCGTGCACCGGTCGGTTTATCACCTTAAAGAGGGCGACCCGCACGCGTGGGCGATCCCGCGGCTGACGGGCGTCGCGAAAGCGGCTTTCGTGGCAATCGAATTCGACGAGTACGGCGCCGGGCGGGGTCCCCGGCTCCATCAGCAGCTCTTCGCCGATCTGATGGCGGCCGCGGATCTGGACCCGACGTACCTGGCTTACGCGGATGCCGTCCGCTCCGAGGCTCTGGCCGCGGTGAACCTGATGTCACTGTTCGGCCTGCACCGCGAGCTGCGCGGCGCCGCGATCGGACACTTCGCGTCAACCGAGATCACGTCGCCACCCGGATCCCGCCGGATGGTGCAGGCCCTGCAGCGAATGGGGGCACCGTCGGCCTGCGTCGAGTTCTACGCCGAGCATGTCGAGGCCGACGCCGTGCACGAGCACGTCGTGCGCATCGATGTGGTCGGCGACTTGGTCGCCCGGGAACCGCAACTCGACCATGACATCGTGTTCGGTATCCGCGCGCACGCCGCGGTCGAAAACCGGTTGGCAGACGCGGTTATGGCGTCGTGGCAGCAGGATCGGACGTCGTTGCGGCGGGCGCTGGACTAGGCGTCCGGCGTTCCAGGTTCCGGCATCGCCGATGACTGGTGTCGCACAAGGGATACTGTTCACTGCGCCGGCATGTGCAGATCGCCACCATGAACCGGTCGGACTCGACGACCTCACCATTGGGCATCTCGATGCGCACCGGGCCGGATACCAGCACCGGCCCGCCCGCCACCACCTGTACCCGCGTGGCGCTCACCGCTTGTCCGCCCTGATCACGATCAGCTCTTCTTCGCGGCGGCCGGGCGGTATCAGCCCGACGCTCTCCAACCAGTTCGCGCGCGCCGTCATCACGGGGCCGAACGGTATCCATTTGGACGCAACCACTTCCGCGTCCATGCCGGCCCACTTCAGCGAATCCAGAGATTGCTGGACACCGGCGAGCGCCGAGTGCACGAGGAGCAGGGAACCCCCGTCGCACAGCAACTTTGGCGCCGCTTCGCACAGCGGGTCCAGCACCGTCCGTCCGTCGACGCCGGCGTTCCAGGCCCACGACGGGCCCGCGCTCGGACTGATGTGCTCGGTGTCGCCGCCGGGCGGTGTCGGCACATACGGCGGATTAGACACGACCACGTCGAACGGCGCGCAGTCCAGGGCGTCGCTCCATGTCCCCTTGCGGACATCGACATTCACGCCGGCGGCGGCCGCGTTGCCGCGCGAACAACCCACCGCGTTCGGGCAGATGTCGAAAGCCGTCACGTCCTCGCCGCCCATCTCGGCGGCGGCAATCGCGACGAATCCACTACCCGTACACAGATCGAGGACACGCCGTCCTGAAATGAGCCCGCTTTCCCACATTACCTCCACCAGCAATCGGGAATCCTCCTGCGGCTGATAAACGTTGGCAACAGCCGAGACGGCGGGTCCTGGATATGTTGTGGTCAACTTTGGCCTTTCGACGGATCGCCGGGGCGATCACTGCTTGGCCTGTGTAATGCCCGCAAACCGATGGGTTCAAACGGCGGGGCAATCGCCATTCCTTCGTTAACTCGCGGCCGCATGGGCGAATTGCTTGACAATGGCAGCGCAGAATGCCGGCAGGTCCTTCGGTGAACGGCTGGTGATCAGGTTGCCGTCCACGACGACCTCCTGATCCACCACGTTGGCGCCGGCGTTGCGAAGGTCGGTGCGGATCGAGGGGTACGACGTGAGCGTGCGGCCCTCTGCCACACCGGCTTCCACCAGCGTCCACGGGCCGTGACAGATCGCGGCAACCGGCTTGCCGGAGCCGACGAACTCCCGCACGAAGTCGACCGCGTCGCCATCCATCCGCAACTTGTCCGGATTCACCGTGCCGCCGGGAAGCACCAGGCCGTCGAATTCGGCTGCCGAAGAATCTTTCACCGCACGGTCGACCGGGAAAGTTCCGGCAGGTTCGAGATCGTGGTTGCGGGCCTGTATTTCTCCGGTCTTCAGCGAAAGCAGCTCGACTTGCGCGCCGGCCTCTTGCAGCGCCGCGCGGGGTTGTTCGAGTTCCACCTTCTCCACGCCGTCGGCCGCGAGAATGGCGACTTTCTTGCCCTGCAATTCATTTGCCATGACTATTCCCCTTTTATCACGTGGGATTGAGGATGACTTTGGTGCATCGATCCTCTTTGTTCTTGAAGATCTCGTAGCCGTGGGGCGCCTGGTCGAGGCTCAGGTGGTGGCTGACGATGATGGTCGGGTCGATCTCGCCCTTGCGAATCCGGTCCAGCAGCGGGCGCATGTAGCGGTGCACGTGACACTGACCGGTCTTGATGGTCAGCGACCGGTTCATGACCGCGCCGATCGGGAACTTGTCCATCATGCCGCCGTACACCCCGACGATCGACAGGGTGCCGCCGTTGCGGCAACTCATCGCCGCCTCCCGAATGGCGTGTGGGCGTTCGGTTTCCAGGCGCGCGGCCTGCTTGACGCGGTCGTAGGCGTCCACCGGGGCGGAGCCGCTGCGCGCTTCCATGCCGGCGGCGTCGATGCAATGGTCGGGACCCCGCCCGGCGGTGATGTCCCGCAGTTCCTCGAGGACCGACGTCTCGGCGAAGTTGACCGCGGTGGCGCCGATCTGTTGGGCCAGCTCGAGACGATACGGAACGCGGTCGATGGCAATGACTTTCGCCGCTCCGAGCAGATAGGCGCTCATGATCGCGAACAGCCCGACCGGGCCGGCCCCCCACACGGCGACGACGTCGCCGGGGGTGATGCCGCACATCTCCGCGCCCATGTAGCCGGTCGGCAGGATGTCGGACAGGAACAGCACCTGCTCGTCGGTGAGGTCGTCTTCGATCTTCAACGGTCCCACGTCGGCGAACGGCACCCGCGCGTATTCGGCTTGGCCGCCGGCGAATCCACCCAGCATGTGCGAATAGCCGAACAGCCCGGCCGGTGAGTGGCCCATGAACTTTTCGGCGATGCCGGCGTTGGGGTTGGAGTTCTCGCACAGCGAGTACAGGTCACGCTGGCAGGCGGAACACGCCCCGCACGCGATCGGGAACGGAACCACCACCCGATCGCCGACGGCGAGGTTGTTGACGGCCTTGCCGACTTCGACCACCTCGCCCATGAATTCGTGGCCCAGCACGTCGCCGTGCTTCACCGTGGGGATGTAACCGTCGTACAGGTGAAGGTCCGAACCGCAGATCGCGGTCGAGGTGATGCGCACGATGGCATCACGATCGTTGAGGATCTTGGGGTCCGGAACCGATTCGACTTGGACGCTGTTGCGGCCCGCCCACACGGTGGCCCTCATACGCTGGCTCCTTCATTCGGTTGAGCGGGCTGCTGATGCATCTGCCGGACCGCCGCCGTCCCCTCGGGGGACCCGTCCGAACGCAGCACCTGCCCGGTTTCGAGGATCTGTTTGAAACGCCGGAGGTCGTCGTTGACCTGTTGCTCCGGGGACTCCCCGAACAAGCTCGCCGCCGCCTTGCCGAACAGGCCACCCGGGATGTGGTAGCCGATGCTGACCCGGACCTCGGTGCCGTCGCCGGTGGCGGTGGGCGTGAATTCGACGCTGCCGCCGTTTTCGATCGCCGAGCCGGGCAGCGACTGCCAGGCGATCCGCTTGTCGGGGTCGTCCTCGGTGATCTGCGCGTCCCACTGCACCGACTGTCCGGCCGGGGCGTTGGCGACCCACCGCGACTGTCCGTCGGCGCCGGAGGTGACCGACTCGAGGTGGTGCATGAAGCTCGGCAGGTTTTCCAGGTCGCGCCAGAACCGGTACACCTCCTCGGGCGGGCGCCGCACGGTGACGGCGGCGCGCAGGGTGCGATGCCGGGCGCCATTGAGGTGCCGGCCGCCGCCGTTGGTCGTGCGCAGGGCCGTGTAGAGGTCGAGCCCCCCGATCCCCGCGAGCAGGGCGGTCGAGATCGCGCCCCGCCGTCGCCGCCCGGGGCCGCGGGCGGCCACCCCGGCCACCAACAACGCCACATCCAGGACGTCGCCGGCCACCCGGGTCCATACCAGCTTCTCGGGGCCACCCAACAGCGCCGCGCCGTGGCCGCATTCCCGCGCGCCCAGCGCGCGGATGACCCCGCGCGACCGGGCGGTGTCGTCCACGCCCGCGATCGCAGCAACCTTTCCGGGCGCGACCAACTCGGTCAGACCTAGCCCGAAACTGGCGCCGCTGAGCGCCTTGACCAAAGCGGAGGTGGTACTGGCGGATCGATCGCCCATCGTCAACACTCCTTGCCGTTCGGCGAACACATTTCGGGCAAAGTTGCTGCAAGATAGCCGCTTTGCAGGTCACGGGTAGTCGGCGCTGCTAGCCGGTATCCGCGCGCCCCGCCGGCCCGTACGGGCGGCTGCGCACGATTGAAGGCGGATACCCGGGCAGATACGGGCCAAACCTGGATTAGTTTGCTGCCTCGCGCAGCGCGGCAAGCAAAGGTTCGGCGGCTTCTTTCAGAAAGAGATCCTGCGATTCGCCGCCGACCTGCACCAGTGCGATGTCGGTGAACCCGGCCTCCCAGTACGGCCGGACCGCCTCGACGATGGCGTCGAGGTCGGGTCCGCAGGGGATGGAGTCGGCGACGTCCTCGGGCCGGACGAATTGGGTGGCGCCGGCGAAACCGGCCGGGGTCGGCAGGTCGGCGTTGACCTTCCAGCCGCCGGCGAACCAGCGGAACTGCTCGTGGGCGCGCTTGACCGCGGCGTCGCGGTCGGGGTCCCAGCACACCGGGATCTGGCCCACGACGCGGCCCCCACCGGCCAGATTGGCGGCCTGGCGCGCGGCGTGCCAGGCGTCGACGAGCTCGCCGTCGGGTTCCACCGCGACGAAGTGGTCGGCCAGCCTGCCGAATCTTTCGATGCCCTTGGCACCGGCCATCGCCACCGCGATGCCGACCGGGACCTCGGGCACGTCCCACAGGCGCGCAGAGTCCACCCGGAAGTATTCGCCGGTGAAGTTCACCAGCTGGCCGCCGAACAGCTCGCGGATGATCTTGATGGCCTCGCGGAGCATGTCCTGGCGGCGCTCGACGGTGGGCCAACCCTTGCCGACGACGTGTTCGTTGAGGTTCTCGCCGCTGCCCAGGCCCAGGGTGAACCGGCCGTCGGACAGGATCTGCACGGTGGCGGCCTGCTGCGCGACGATCGCGGGGTGGTACCGCATCGTCGGGCACGTGACGTAGGTGTAGAGGTCCACCCGCTCGGTGGCGTGCGCGACCGCGCCCAGCACCGCCCAGGCGTTCGGCGCGTGGCCTTGGGACGTCAGCCAGGGCGAGAAGTGGTCGCTGCAGACCTCGAAGTCGAATCCCCGCTCTTCGGCCGAAACAGCTTGCCGTACAAGGTATTTGGGCCCACTCTGCTCGGTCATCAGAGTGTAGCCGAAATTCGTCATGCCCTTATACGTACCCCGGCGCGCGATACGCAAACCGCCGCTTCGCTCAGTCCGCGGTGGTGATCGAGTCTCCCGTGATGCCCGCCGCGCGGCGCGCCGCCAGCCTGCGCTTCTGCGGCTCGATCGTGTAGCGCGGATCGCGGGTCGACGCCAGTCCCGCCTCGAAGAAGCCGAACCTCAGCATGGCCGACGCCGTCAGCAGGGTCACCCCGGACAGGGCCGCGAGGCCGCGGTGACCGCCGCCGAGCAATGCGCCCAGGCCGCCGGCCGCGGCGAGCCATTCGCTCGCGGCCAGGAGCCGGCCGGGCCTGCCTTGGTGCAGCGGTTCCCTGGTCACCGGGTCCATTCGAAACTCGGTGAACCTGGCGGAGATCAGGTCGCCGACCGCGCCGATGACGGCCAGCGTGCGCGCGGGGCCCGCCTCGGACACCGGGGTGGTGATCATCGCCAACCCCGAGGCGGCCAGGCTTGCCGAACTGACGAACACGAACGGCAGGTCCCGGTAGGCGGCGTTCCAGGTAGGGGTGGCGGTGTCGGTGAGCAACACCGCGGTGTAGACGGCGAGCGGCGGCGAGAAGACGGCGGCCTCCAGCCCGGCCGGACCCTCCAGGGCGCGCAGGACGGGACGCAGCGGCCCCAACGGGATTCGTTCGCCGGTCATCCGGTCGACCTCGGACACCGCGGCCACCCCGATACCGGCGCCGAAAAAGCTGAGGATCCAGGACCCGATGCTCATCGGCGAGGTCAGCTTGACCGTCCGCAGCATGTTGAAGAATCGCTCCGGCCGGCCCAGGTCCTTCACCAACGCGACCGCGCCCAGCCCGATCGCGATCAGGGCGGAGAGCCTCGTGTTGCGGCGCAACGTGTTTCGCCCGGTGAGCTGGGCGCCGGCCGCCAGCAGCCCCGAGCCGCCCGCGACGCCGCCCAGGAACAGATACGCCGCCACCTCGGGTCCCCACGGCGCGGGCTTGACGACCGGACGTCCGTAATACGAGGTGAACTCGGCGTCGGGAACCATCAGCGACTCATCGCGGCCACGGCGCCTGCGGCTTGATTTCCTGCGCTTCCCGCCCGCCGGCTCCGGCGGGCGAAGGCTGTCGAATTCCGAAGTGCTCACCGGCTCCTCCAGAACGCCCATGCGGCCGCGCCGACCATGCCGGCCGCGGCCATGGTCGCCCGCTTGAACATCTGCGGCAGGTCGGCCGTGCACACGCGCGGGTCCGGCGGCAGCCCGTACACCTCCGGCTCGTCGAGCAGCAGGAAGATCGACCCGGTGCCGCCGACGCCGTCGTGCTCGTTGGCCCCGTAGAGGCGGGCCTCCGTGAGCCCCTGGGCATGCAGCGCGGCGACCCGTTGCCTGGCCTTGACCACCAGGTCGTCGTGGTCGCCGAACTTGATCGACGTCGTCGGGCAGGTCTTGGCGCACGCCGGGATCTGGTCTTCGACGAGGCGGTCGTAGCACAGGGTGCACTTCTGGGCCACCCCGGAGACGGGTTTCTCGGCCGGGCGATCCGGCCGCTGCGCCGGCGTCGTGTAGGTGCCGTCGCTGCGGCGTTCGACGACACCGAACGGGCACCCCGCGACGCAGGTGCCGCACCCGTTGCAGACGTCATCCTGAACGACGACGGTGCCGAACTCGGTGCGGAACAACGCGCCCGTCGGGCAGACGTCCAAACAACCGGCGTGCGTGCAGTGCTTACACACGTCCGACGACATCAGCCAGCGGAACTCGGGGGTGTCCGGCGGCGAGGTATCGGGGGGCCGGGGGACCGCGGGCATGCCCAAATCGATGAGGGCGCGGCCCGATTCGCGCGCCTGTCCGATCCGGTCGCGGCCCTGCTCGATGAACGCCACGTGCCGCCAGGTGCTGGCGCCCAGCGATCCGGTGTTGTCGTAGGACGAGCCCAGCAGCTCCAGGTCCCCGTCGCGCGGGTTGCGGTTCCACTCCTTGCACGCGACCTCGCAGGCCTTGCAGCCGATGCAGATGGAGGTGTCGGTGAAGAATCCCTTGCGCGGCTTGGGTTCTGCCCAGCCGGCGTCACTCGTCGGGTCGGTCGGTCCGCTCAGCTGACCCATCGGCTCCCCCTTCCCAGACTCCCTCGCTGATCCGCACGTTGCCGGTCTCGGTGGTGGCACCCGATCGCGACTGGTACTCGGCGATCAGGCGCAGCAGGTCCTCGCCGCGCGGCCGGCGCCCCGGCCGGATGTCGCACGACCCGGCCTTCGACTCCTGAATCTGCACGTTGGGGTCGAGCGTCACGCCCAGCAGGTCGTTGGCCGCGTCCCCGCTCACCACCGCGTCGCCGCCGACGCCCCAGTGGTATGGCAACCCGATCTGATGCACGGTGTGGCCGTTGACAATCAGTGGCGCAACGCGTTTGGTGACCAGCACCCGGGCCTCGATCGCCGCGCGGGGTGAGACGATGGTGGCCCATCCGTAGGGCTCCAGCCCGCGTTCGGCGGCGAGCTCCGGGGACACCTCGCAGAACATCTCCGGTTGCAGCTCCGAGAGATAGGGCAGCCACCGGCTCATTCCGCCGGCGGTGTGGTGCTCGGTGAGCCGGTAGGTGGTGAACACGTACGGGTAGACGTCGGCCCCGGGTTCCCCGGCGCTGGGCGCGCTGAGATTGTCCTTGCGCGGGAACGTGATTCGTGCCGGGTTGCGCTGCAGGGGGTACAACGCGTTCGCGACCGGCGACTCCTGCGGTTCGTAGTGTGTGGGCAGCGGACCGTCGACCATACCCTTGGGCGCGAACAGCCACGCCTTGCCGTCGGCCATCATGATGAATGGGTCGTCGCCGGCAAGCGCGTCGGGCCCGCCGACATCGGGATCGGGCCGGACGTGCGGGGCGCGGTCGACGGGGAAATCGGGCACGTCGTCGCCGACCCAGCGGGCGCGCTGCTCATCCCACCAGATGTAGCGCTTGCGCTCGCTCCACGGTTTGCCATCCGGGTCGGCCGAGGCGCGGTTGTACAGGATGCGGCGGTCGGCCGGCCAGGCCCACCCCCACTCCGATTGACTCGGGCTCGGCCCGCCCAGCGGCGCTCGGCGGGCGGCCTGGTTGACGCCCTCGGCGTACACGCCCGAGTAGATCCAGCATCCGCACGAGGTCGACCCGTCGGCACCGAGTTCGGTATAGCCGGGGACGGGCTGGCCGGCTTTGGGGCCCGTCAGGTAGCAGCCGCTGATTTCGGCCAACACCGCGGTGGGGTCGGGTTCGCCGCTCTCGTCGGTGGGATAGTCCCACGTCAGATCGAGCAGTGGTCGGTCACGCGGGTCGGTGGAGCCGGCCAGCCGCTGGCGGATTCGCTTGCCCAGCTCTACGAAGAACTGCAATTCGCTCTGGCAGTCGCCGGGCGGATCGACCGCCTTGTGCCGCCACTGCACGAGGCGTTGGGTCTGGGTGAATGAGCCGGCCTTCTCGACATGCGTCGCCGCCGGGAAGAAGAACACCTCGGTCTCGATCTCCTCCGTCTTCAGCTCGCCGGACGCGATCTCCGGGCCGTCCTTCCAGAAGGTCGCCGACTCGATCATGTTGAGATCGCGCACCACCAGCCACTTCAGGTGTGACATGCCCATGCGCTGGAGTCGGCCGTGCGCCGACCCGACGGCGGGGTTCTGGCCGAGCAGGAAGTAGCCGTCGACATCGTCGTCGAGCATCGACATGACGGTCTGGTACGTGCCGTGCGGACCGGACAGCCGCGGCAGGTAGTCGTAGGCCCAGTCGTTGTCCTTGGTGGCCGCCTCGCCCCACCACGCCTTGAGCAGGCTGACGATGTAGGTGTCGGCGTCGGCCCAGAAACCTTTCTGGTTCTTCGGTCCGACCGCTTTGATGTACTCGTCGAAGGTGTCGTGCACACCGGCCTTCGGCATCGACAGGTAGCCCGGCAGCAGGTTGAACAATGTCGGGATGTCGGTCGAGCCTTGGATCGTGGCGTGCCCGCGCAGCGCCATGATGCCGCCGCCCGGGCGGCCGACGTTGCCCAGCAGTAGCTGCAAAATCGTTGCGGTGCGGATGAATTGGGCCCCCAGCGTGTGTTGAGTCCAGCCGACGGCGTAGGCGAAACAGGTGGTGCGCTCGCGGCCGGAGTTCGCCGCAATGGTGCGCGCGAGGTAATGGAAGTCCTCGGTGCTGATGCCGCAGACGTCACGCACCATCTCCGGCGTGTAGCGGGCGTAATGTCGCTTGACGATCTGAAACACCGTTCGGGGATGCTGCAGGGTCTCGTCGCGCTGCACGCGGGCGTGCGGCAGCGGCGGACCGCCGCTACCGTGCACATCGCCGGCGGCGCGGGCGGACGCGCTGGCGCCGTGCTCTTGCCGTTGCTCACCCTCTTCTTGTCCGGCGTAGGCCCACGTCGACGTGTCGTACTGCCCGGTCTCGGGATCGTAACCGGAGAACACGCCGCCCAGATCCTCTGTGTCACGGTAGTTTTCGTTGATCAGGGTGGCGGCGTTGGTATATGCGACGACGTAGTCTTTGAACCACAAGTCATTGCTGATGACGTGATTGATCAGCGCGCCGAGCAGCACCACGTCAGAGCCGGCCCGGATCGGAATGTGCTTGTCCGAAACTGCCGAGGTACGGGTGAAGCGTGGGTCGACGTGAATGACCTTGGCGCCGTTTGCTCTTGCCTCCTCGACCCATTGGAAGCCGACCGGATGACATTCCGCCATGTTGGAGCCCTGGATGACGATGCAGTCGGCGTTGGCCATGTCTTGCAGTGATTGAGTGGCGCCACCGCGCCCGAAGGAGGTCCCCAGACCGGGAACCGTGGAACTGTGTCAAATGCGAGCTTGGTTCTCGATCTGAATGGCGCCGGCGGCGGTGAAGAGCTTCTTGATGATGTAGTTCTCTTCGTTGTCCAGGGTGGCGCCGCCGAGGGCGGCGATCTTCATGGTGCGCCGCAGCGGATGGCCCTTTTTGTCGATGTCCTGCCAGGCGTGCCGGCGGGCCTCGACGAAGCGGTCGGCGACCATGTCGATCGCGGTCTCGAGGTCCAGCGGTTGCCATTCGGTCGCCCTCGGCGGACGGTAGAGCACGTGCAGCTGCCGGCCCGGCGAGTTCACCAGCTGCTCGCTGGCGGCGCCCTTGGGGCACAGGCGACCTCGTGAGATCGGCGAGTCCGGGTCGCCCTCGATCTGCACCACCCGCTCGTCGGTGACGTACACCCGCTGCCCGCAGCCGACCGCGCAGTAGGGACAGATGCTCTGCACCACCCGGTCGGACGTCGTCGTGCGCGGCGTGACGGCGCGCGTCTGCTTCGAGGTCACCGCCGACCCGCGGCCGAGCTTGTCACCCGAGCGCAGCTGACGCACGACCGGCCACTGTAAGAAAAGCTTCCGCATAGCCATGACCTTTACCCTAGTGCCGGCCGCCGAAACACCGCCCGGCTCAGCGGACGATGATCGTGTGCTCGCCGCGCGGCACCAGCTCCCCGACCACCGGCGCGCCCGGGATCTCGCCGGCGATCAGCAGCCCGCCCGAGGTTTGGGCGTCGGCCAGTAGCAGGGCCTCGTCCTCGCCGACGGCCGACAGGTCGGCGTGCGGGGCCACCCAGTCGAGGTTGCGTCGCGTGCCCCCGCTGACATAGCCGGCCGCCAGCGCATCCCGCGCGCCGTCCAGATACGGCACCGCCGCCGCCTCGACGATCGCGGTCACACCGCTGGCCCGCGCCAGCTTGTGCAGGTGTCCGAGCAGGCCGAAACCGGTTACGTCCGTGGCACATTCGACGCCCGCGGCCAGCGCGGCCGCGGCGGACGCCGCGTTGAGCGTCGTCATCGCGGCGATCGCCTGTTCGAAGCGCTCACCGGTGGCCTTGTGCCTGCTGTTCAACACGCCGACGCCCAGCGGCTTGGTCAACGACAACGGCGTGCCGGGCTTGCCGGAGTCGTTGCGCAGCAACCGGTTCGGATCCGCGATCCCGGTGACGGCGAGCCCGTATTTGGGTTCCGGGTCGTCGACGCTGTGCCCGCCGGCGAGGTGGCAACCGGCCAGGCCGCAGACGTCCAGCCCGCCGCGCAGCGTCTCGGCCGCCAGCTCGAACGGCAACACATCGCGGGGCCAGCCCAGCAAATTCAGCGCGACCACCGGGCGGCCGCCCATCGCATACACGTCGGACAACGCGTTGGTGGCCGCGATGCGGCCCCAGTCGTACGCGTCGTCGACCACCGGGGTGAAGAAGTCCGTCGTCGCGATCACCGCCGTGCCGTTCTGCAGGCGCACCACCGCGGCGTCGTCGCCGTGGTCCAGGCCCACCAGCAGCTCGCCGGCCGGGTCGCGCGGTGCGCTCGCGCCCAGCCCGCGGACCACGTCCTCCAGCTCACCGGGCGGGATCTTGCACGCGCAGCCGCCGCCGTGGGCGTACTGGGTTAGTCGGTAGGCCACGGATACATAATGGTCGGCATGGTCCGAGGAGGCGTGTCCGGTCTGGTGACCGGCGCGGTCTTCAAAACCGTCGAACGGCAGACGCTGCCGCTGGCGGGTTCGATTCCCGTCCGCCTCCGCCATATTCCCTCGAGCGTGACGTGAGCGACCCGCGTCGGCGGGTGCCGCGCACCGACACCCTGCTCGCCGATCCGCGCCTGGTCGAAGCCCAGCGGCTGCTGGGCCGCGCGCTGGTGAAGTCGGTGATCGCCGACGCGCAGCAGCGGGCGCGCGCCGGGGAGATCGAGCCCGATCGGGTCGCCGAGCACGCCGTCGCCGCCCTGCCAGCCACCGCGTCGAGCCTGCGCCCCGTCATCAACGCCACCGGCGTGGTCGTGCACACGAACCTGGGGCGGGCGCCGCTGTCGCGGGCCGCCGTCGACGCCGTGGTCGCCGCGGCCGGCACCACGGACGTCGAGCTGGACCTGGCGACGGGGCGGCGGGGCCGCCGCGGGCGGGCCGCGCTGGCGGCGCTGTCCCGGGCGGTGCCCACCGCCGGCGGCGTGCACGTGGTCAACAACAACGCCGCCGCGCTGCTGCTGACCGCGCTCACGCTGGCCCCGGGCAAGGAGATCGTGCTCAGCCGCGGCGAGCTCGTCGAAATCGGCGACGGCTTCCGCATCCCCGAGCTGCTGGCCTCGGCCGGATCGCGGCTGCGCGAGGTCGGCACCACCAACCGCACCAGCCTGCGCGACTACGCCGAGGCGATCGGGCCACAGACCGGCTTCGTGCTCAAGGTGCACCCGTCGAACTTCCACGTCACCGGGTTCACCTCGGCCGTCGGCGTCGCGGAGCTGGCGAACCTTGGGGTGACCCTGGTCGTCGACATCGGCTCCGGGCTGCTCTCGCCGCACCCCTTGCTGCCCGACGAGCCCGACGCGACGACGACGCTGCGCGACGGCGCCGACCTGGTCACCGCGAGCGGTGACAAGCTGCTCGGCGGCCCGCAGGCCGGCCTGCTGCTGGGTGACGCCGAGCTGATCGAGCGACTGCGCCGCCACCCTGCGGCGCGCGCACTGCGGGTCGACAAGCTGACGCTGGCCGCGCTGGAAGCGACGCTGACCGGCCCGCCGACGCCGGTCGCCGAGGCGTTGGTGGTCGACGTCGCGGAGCTGCGGGCCCGTGCGGAGACGCTCGCCGCCGCGCTGCCGGGCGCCGAGGCGGTGGACTGCTTCGCGGCCGTTGGCGGCGGCGGCGCGCCGGACGTCCGGCTGCCCAGCGCCGCCGTGAGCCTGCCCGAGTCCTACGCCGCCGCGCTGCGCGCCGCCAGCCCGCCCGTCGTCGGCCGCCTCGAGGGGGGCCGCTGCCTGCTCGACCTGCGCACGGTGGCGGCCGAGGACGACGCGCTGCTGGCCGCGGCGGTGCGGGCATGTTCGTCATAGCCACCGCCGGGCACGTCGATCACGGCAAGTCCACGCTGCTGCACCGGCTCACCGGCATGCGGCCCGACCGGCTGGCCGAGGAGCAACGCCGCGGCCTGACCATCGACCTCGGCTTCGCGTGGACCGAGCTGGGTGGCCGCCAGCTGGCGTTCGTCGACGTTCCCGGCCACGAACGGTTCGTGGCCAACATGCTCGCCGGCGTGGGGGCGGTGCCGGCCGTCATGTTCGTCGTCGCCGCGACCGAGGGCTGGATGCCGCAGTCCGAGGAACACCTCGCGGCGCTGCACGCCCTCGGGGTGCGCCACGCGCTGCTGGTGATCAGCAAGGCCGACCTGGCCGATCCCGGCCCGGCCATCGCGCAGGCGCGCGAACGGTTCGCCGCCACCTCGCTCGCGGGCGCGCCCGTCGCGGTCGGCACCGACCTGGAGCGGGTGCGCGCGGAGCTGCTGGCGCTGACCGACCGGCTGCCGGTCCCGGACCCGGACGCCGACGTGCGGCTGTGGGTCGACCGCAGCTTCACCGTCCGGGGCGCCGGCACGGTGGTGACCGGCACCCTGGCCGCGGGCACGATCCGGGTGGGCGACGAGCTGGAACAGGCCGGCCGGCGCGTGACGGTGCGCGGCGTGCAATCGCTGGGCCGCGACCAACCGGCGGTCGGCGCGGTGGCGCGCGTCGCGCTGAACCTGCGCGGCGTGGACCGCGAGCACGTCGGTCGCGGGGACACCGTCCGCACGCCCGGGGCGTGGCTGGACACCGCGGAGATCGACGTCGCCCTGACGGCCGCCGACGGCTTGCATCGCCAGTTGGTGTTGCATGTCGGGTCCGCGGCCGTGCCGGTCCAGGTGCGTCAGCTGGGAGCGGCCGCGGCCCGGCTACGCCTCGCGAGGCCCCTGCCGCTGCGGGTCGGGGATGTCGGGTTGCTACGCGACCCGGGCGAGCACCGGATCGCGGCGGGCATCCGGGTGCTCGACGTCCGGCCGCCGGCGTTGCGCCGGCGGGGCGCCGCCCGCGATCGCGCCGCGGAGCTGGCGACCGGCCGGATCCGCCCGCCCGAGTGCGCCCGCGCGGTCGAGCTGCGGGCCATGGGCCTGCCGCTGGCCGGGCTCCGGGTGGGGGACTGGGTGGTCGACCCGCAGTGGTGGGCCGGGCGGCGCGAGTGCGCGACGGCGGCGGTGCGGCGCTGGGCGGACGAGCACGACGTCGCGGCGGGAATGCCGCTGGAGACGCTGCGGCAGCGGGTGGGGCTGCCCGCCGCCGAACTGCTACCGAAGCTGCTCGAGGGCACCGGCCTGGAGGTGGTCGACGGGTTGGTCCGCGCGCCGGGCGCGGGCCTGCCGGCCCGCGTCGACAAGGCGGTGCGCGCGGTCGAGGAGTGGTTGGCCGCCGAGCCTTTTCGGGCGCCGGAGGCCGACGAGCTCGCGGACCTCAAGCTCGGCCCCCGCGAGCTGGCCGCCGCGGTGCGCGCCGGCCGGCTGACCCGGATCGCCGACGGCGTCGTGCTGGGGTCCGGCGCGCTGGACCGGGCGGCCGGCGTCCTGGCGACGCTGCCGCAACCGTTCACCGTCAGCGACGCGCGCCGCGCGCTGGGCACCACCCGCCGGGTCGCCGTGCCGCTGCTCGAGCAGCTCGACGCCCGGCGCGTCACCAGGCGCGCCGCGGACGGCACCCGGGTGGTGCTGGCTAGAGCCGCTCCTTGACGGCCGCCGACAGGCGAGCCCCGTCGGCCTTGCCGGCCGCGATCGCGGTGGCCGCCTTCATCACCAGACCCATCTGCTTCATGCCCGGGCGCTCACCGATTTCCTCGGCGACCTGGGCGATCGCGGTGTCGGCGACGTCGGCCACCTCGGCCTCGGTCAGCGGCGTGGGCAGGTATTCGTCGATGATCCGCGCCTCGGCATGCTCGTTGGCGGCGAGCTCCCCGCGGCCGTTCTGGGTGTAGATCTCCGCCGACTCGGCGCGTTTGCGGGATTCCCTCGCCAGCACCTTGATCACTTCGTCGTCGGAAAGGTCCCGGGCCTGTTTGCCGGAGACTTCCTCGGTTTGGATCGCGGCGAGCAGTAACCGCAGGGTCGCCGTTCGCAGCTTGTCCTTGCTCTTCATCGCATCGGTCAGGTCGGCCCGCAGCCGGGATTTGAGTTCGGCCATGGCAGAGACGCTACGCGCCGCCGGCCTCGCCACGATTGAGAAATGCCCGGACCACCGACAGGATGGAGCCCATGATGAACGACGGGCCCGCCCGACGATGACGGTGAGCATGCCCGACAGCAGCATGCCGCCCAGCCAGGCGACCACCACGCCGGCGCCCATCGACGTGAACCAGGCGCCGATCACTCCAGTGGTCAGCTCCTTGCCGTGGCCGCTCGAAAACCGGCCGTAGGCCGCCAACGGCCCGAAGACGGCCACCTTCGTGACGATCTGGATGATCACCACCACGATGGCGGTCAGCCCCAACGTCGCCTTGGGGTTGGCCCGGACGTAGCCGACCGCGCCGTTGAAGATGTCACCCAAGGTCAGCGGTCGCAGCGGGATGATGCCGGGCTTGACCGCTCCCGGAACCAGTTGCGGCGGTGCGGGCATGTTCGTCATAGCCACCGCCGGGCACGTCGATCACGGCAAGTCCACGCTGCTGCACCCTCGC